>CAYYPF010000042.1:0-4522 GCA_964473475.1 Microcaldota archaeon
TATTTAAACATTTATCGTCCTATTTTATTTCTCAAGATTTCAATTAAATTCAGGTGAATATTTATCCTGAGCCAAATAAAAATTCGGCTCAGTCTATCCATAATCAAAGAAGTAAATGCAAGATAGACTGATCTGAAAAACATCGGTGATTATGTATATGGGTAAGTTTCCAGAAGCAGATGCTCAAATCGCAAAGATTTCAATATGCAAGCGATGTAAAACTAGAAACAAGAAAGGAACTAAGAAATGCAGAAAATGCGGTTCCCAATACTTAAGACCAAAGAACAGGGAAATAAAAGCTAAGAAGTAGCTAACTCTTTTCTTTTTCTATTTTTCTCTTAATCCTTTCAAAGAATGTGCAAGCTTAATCAGGTCCTTTAAGGACATTTTTTTCAATTTTACACTTATTCCTTTAAGTAATTTCAAATCCTTCATAAGTAATGCAAGTACTGCCTCCTTATCTATTTCTTTTTTCCTTAATCTAACCCAAAGAGCAGCCCTTACTCCAACTGGAAGCTTTTCTGTAGCCTTTTCCAATGGCTTCCCTTTCCTAATTGCCTTTACTGCATATTCAATTGCAATTATTTCTCCCTGAGCCCTCTTAATTACGCTTTCCTTTCTCCTAAGTGTCTCAATAAGCATTTCCTTAGCAACCTGAATCTCAGCTACTTCTGGGGCCTCTTTTTTCTCAATTGTTAATGGAACAACTACTCCTCCTCCAAATGGTTTTGGAGGCTGAATATCAAAGCTTCTTCTTATTTCCTCAAGTAAATATGGATTAACCTTTTCAGTCATTATAGGGCTGGCAACATAACTGTAAACAACCTGCTCGTTTTCCTTGCTTAATGCTTCATCCACTGGGTTCTTCATTACATCTGTAACTACTATTTGTGTAGTTGCAATAACATTCTGAGTTTTATTTAAAATCGGGTTGAAATACTTTATTCCAAATCCACGTTCGCTTTTAGTTTTACTGAATTTTTCATCTTTTATTGCTGGTATTTCTATTGTTTGTTTTTCTCCTTCTTCTGCTGTTTCAGTTTTTATTGGGCCTTCAGCCAGTACTTCCTGGGATTTGAAAAATAAAAGAACATCATCCTTGAACAAAAGTACAGTCTCAAGTATTGGAATTGGCCCATCAGCTCCAAATTCATACCTGTATACTACCTTCTCTTCTAGTTCTTGGGGCATTAAAACTAGTTTAAGGTATAAAGTTTATAATTCAACCTTTTTCGAGTGCACGTTATGTTAACTAAAATTGCTCCTCGACAGCCAGTCATTAATAAATATTATACATATTTTTCAATATTATTACTTTTCTTCTAGTTTTTTCTTTAGCTGTGCCAGTTCTTCGTGTATGAATGGTTTTTTCTTCAAAGGATCCATTCTTACCTGTTGTTCAAGCTCTTCAATTCTTCTTTTTATATTCTGAACCCGCCTACCTAAATCTTTTTTAGTCTTTCCCATGTACAAAACCAATAATACTATTAAAACTGAAAGATTAAAAAGTATGAGTCTTTGTGCCTTGTTCAATATCCAAATCTTCTTTCGTACTCTTTATGGTCAAACCATTCCAGAACTACGGTTAGTACTGTTACTTGGTTTGCACGTATCGTATAAATAATTCTCCATCCATTGGGCAGATCATACTTCCAAAGATTATCAATTCCATATTTTTTGATATACTCTCTTGGCCAGAGTTTCTTAGCTATTTTTATTCCGCTAAAAGGGTCTTTTTTCAGATCATCAAATGCCCGGTTCAGAAATTCATACAAATTCTGTTCTGCACCTTTTCCTTGTTTAATCGCCAAATACGCTCGTTTTATTTTCTCATCTGCAAATCCTACTAGAATTTCCTTGCTCATCTAATTACCAGGTCTTTTTTTAATATTTCTTCAACTCCTTTTGGATTCCAGATCCATATGATCTTTCCATCTTTTTTATCTATATATATTTTATTTGATTTTTCCAAGTAATCCAAAATTAATAAAAACGTCTGGTACATAACCTTCTTTTTCAGACTTTTCAGTAATCTTGCTTTACTGGGATACTCTTTTGCTTTTTTGATTGTTTCCTCAACCATGATTACAGTATCCAGCCTAGGATAATGTAACACCTCTTGAATTGCTTTAGTCATCTACGATCACCACAATAACATCCTATATATACTTATATACTATATACATTTATATAATTATCGTTTTAGATTTGGTTAACACTAGAATTTTTTTGAAAAAAGTATGGGCCCGTTGTGATTGACAGCCTTGCTGACAAATCTTGAACGATTCGTTGTTCAAGGCTTTTGAACACAAGACCTTTCGATTTCCACTTCAGGGGGAAGAATCCCCCTAAATTGGACAAGCAACCCCCTCGTATTTGCAAGGGAATTTTTGCCCAACCAAAACCAACCTCTTTATGGTATGATCTTAGGTATCAGTCGAACGCTCCAACCGTTTCAGGAAGCGAAGCTTCGTGAAATATGTGAACGAAGTTCACTTCATTTCAGAAGTCTCATATTTTTCCAAATTTGAGACTTAGACTGAGCTACGGGCCCATAATATCCCGAGCCAAATTACTAATTCGGCTCGACCTATACTGAACCATCGAGGTAAATACCAATATTCAGAATCGGTATTACTTATTTGGTTCAGTATATTGGTATAATTACTTACTAGATATTTTTAAAAATAGCTCACTCAGGCTCATCTTGTAAGGAGATAGGTAAGAATAAGGATTACTGCAACTCCTACAACTGTAAACAGTATTTCCCCAGTCATAAGTTTACTTACTATAAATATATTTATAATTCAAGTGGCTGTCGCGTACAGTGAGATCTAAAACGATCTCATGTCCCGAGAAAACAAAAGTTTTCTCGATATCGACTAAAGCAGCAACTCTTAGAATTATCTACTAATAGCTGCGTCTTCAAAAGCGAAGCTTTTGAACGACCGTTTGAAATGCGAAAAAGCATTTCAAAGGTCCATAGAACGTTGTTACGTTCTATCGGAGCTAGAGAACGAAGTCGTTCTCTGGAGCCAAAGCGCCATAAGTTATCTCCAAGTGCGCTGTCCCGGAACCCACCCCCCTCCTTTTATTTATAAACTCTTTCTCCCAACTCCTCTTATGCACCTAGTCTATTTTAGACCTCACCCAAATCTAGAGATCGGCTACTGGAATTGCTCTTCTTTTAAGAGCGAAACCCTAGAAGGAAAAGTAGATATAGATTTCAAAGGAGTGCACTCTTGCATAGGCTACAATGATGGAAAGGAACACCACCCATGCGTAAATGATGCAGTAAATGTTGCTCAATGCCCTTATTGTAAATTTAGGGATATTTCCAAAGTTTATACTAGAATGGATCTCTCTGGATTCGAACACCTAGAACAAGAAATAATCAACCGCCCCTATGCACTATACTTAGCTTATTTTGGAAAGGATATAATCAAATGCGGAGTTTGCAGGGAAGAACGTTTACAATCCAGAATAATGGAACAAGGAGCCCTATTCTATGTTCCTCTAATGAAATTCACTAATGCAAATGATGCCTATGATATGGAAAACCTGCTCCAAAATACCTTTAGAGTTAGAAACAGCGTAAGAAACTCAGTTAAGCTAAAATCCATGAAGGAAATTGAATTAGGACTCTTAGAAAAGAAATTTGAGGAAATAAAAAATACCCCTCCTTTTTCTGAGTATGTTTTAGAGAATTCAAAAATCCAGGAAGTTTCCTATAATGTTCCTCTTGATTTTGAGCTTGAATCTGAAAAAATAAATGGGGAATTACTTGGGTTCTATAGTTCATTCTTGATCTTTTCAAATAAATTAGGTACTTTTGGAATAGATATGAAACGAAAAGTTGGAGAACACTTCGCTAAGAAATAATTTAGTTTATTCCCAAATACTCCAATCCTTCTTCTGTACTCTCACTTATTTTCTCAAAGAATTCCTTTGCATTGAAGCTTATTTTTCCTTTAGTTTTTTCCTCCAATGCCTTAGTTGCAACTTCTCTTACAGATAATTTATTCTCCTTTAGTTCCTTTATTTTCTCAATTTTTTCTTTAAGGGAAAGTACATTCAACTTATTCTCTAAATATACTCCCTCTCTTCTATATGGAAGAGAAAGATCTCCCCCTTCTAGCCCTTCTTTTAGAGTTCCCTTTAGAATAATTTTTAAAATTGTATTTTCATCAGTCCCAGCAAGTTCTTTCTCAATCCTCTCTCTTACTTCAGAAATTCCAGAATTATTAAACTCTAATATTTTCAATATAAATTTTCTGCAAGGAATTTCTAAGAATTCACTTTTCTTACTAATTGTATCATAAATCACATACCCCCTCTGCTCAGTTTCCCCTTCCTTCAATTGTGTAACAACTGTACTTCCGGGCATAATTAGTTTTCCAGAATCCAGGAATTTCTTATGAATATGGCCATTAACCACTAACTCATAAGGAATCTTATCAACATCTTCTATGGAAAAATCCCCTTCTCCAAAACTTATTCCCTTTATATCCTGATGAATTAG
>CAYYPF010000042.1:4622-8669 GCA_964473475.1 Microcaldota archaeon
TCAATTAATTTTGATTCATTATGCAAGTAAGTAATTAATCCACTTGTTTGAAGAAGCTGAAGAATATTTGTAGAATCCTTACTTCTTCTCTCATGGTTTCCATGGATTGCAATTACAGGAACGTTCATTCCTTTTAGAATCTGAATTAATTGTTCAATTGTTTCAAACTTAGGAATCCTCGTATCAAATACATCCCCAGCTAAAAGAATAAGATCTGCTTTCTCATTAGCATCCAATAAAGCACTCTTTGCCTGATTATATGCGTCCTCACTAAATCTGGGATAACCAAAATGAGTATCTGAAATAATTGCGATTTTGGACATTCTAATCTATATTTATAAATAAATGGCTCTATTTTTAATAGGTTTCTGCTATCTTAGTTTTTCTAAGAATGGCATAACTCAAGTGAAGCAAAACTCTGCTGTCTTGGTCGAAGACCAAGACTAAAGCAACGAGCCTTAGTCAGATCTAGTTCGTTGCGGTCCGTGAGCACAGGTAGAGAATAAGACGAACGCAGGGGTAACGAAGCGGTCAAACATCTATAAAATGATGGACTTCACGTGCGGGGCTTAGAACCCCGTGGCTTAGTGCCTTCGCAGGTTCGATTGTCAGTCCAAGGGGGACACCCCCTTAGTCCGACACAAGCGAGAACGGAAAAATGTTCTCGATGCCCTTTGAACGATACGTCGTTCAAACGGGCCGCCCAAACCCCCGAACGATGTTCGGATAAAAATTGGGTTACGAAAACCCTGCCCCCTGCAATTTCCTTTCTGGAAATTGAAGGCGCTTTGAACAACAGTTCAATCGAGCTTGCATTAATTATTAAATCTGTCAATGAAGTAAGTAACGAATATAGGTGAAAAGAATGAAAATCGGAGTTGTTATAAGTACAAATGAAGCTGAAGTTGTTTGGAATACCTTTAGGTTTGGAAACACCTCACTAAACTCCAACCACGAAGTATCGATTTTTCTAATCAATAAAGGAGTTGAAATAGAAAACATTGAAGATGGGAAATACAATGTTAAAGAACAGATTAATTCCTTTGTTGAAAACAAAGGGCAAATACTGGCTTGTGGAACCTGTTTGAAATCAAGGCATAAGGAAGGCAGCAACGTCTGTCCTCTTTCAACAATGAAAGATCTGCTAAAACTGGTCAAGGAGTCTGACAAAATTTTAACCTTTTGCTGATCTGAAAATTGCAAATGAGCTCAAACCAACTGCTTCAGCTATTGGTGATATCAATTTTATCTATAAAATTGATAGATATGAAATCAACAGATTTCATAACGAGGGCAATTTTCAGAACTTCTGAAAAATCAGCGTATTTTTCAGAATTTGGAAAGAGTAAAACTCTTTCCAATCTTTTGTTCCTCGACCCTTTATAGCACGGTGGTCGAGAGAACAAATGATATAATGACTGAAATTAGAGTGTGATAACAATGAGTAAATTACCCCTAACTAGAGAAGAAGCCCTTACTCTGCTAAAAAGCATGCCACAACTACCCTCAGATATGAATCACTATTTGGAAACCGAAGCAATTATGAGAGGATTATCCAAAAAATTTGGAGAGGATATAGACTACTGGGGAATGCTTGGCTTATTACATGATATTGATTGGGCATTAACAAAAGATAATTGGAGTGAGCATTGCACCAAGGCAGTAGAAATATTAAAATCAAAAGGATTTGATGGGGAATTTATAGAAAATGTACAATCCCATGGGTATGGTTACTCTGAAATTCCTGTTTTCAAAGATAAAAAAAGAACCTCAAAAATACAATCCTCTCTCATTGCTGCAGAAACTTTAACTGGAATTATTTATGCATACGCATTAATGAGGGGAAAGAAAATCTCAGATATGGAGGTAAAAGGCTTAAAGAAAAAATTTAATGATAAAAACTTTGCTGCTAACTGCAATAGAGAACTAGTTAAAGAAATAGAACTAACTGGCTTATCTCTGGAAGACTTTTTTGTCATATCTATCGAGGCAGTTAAAGAAATAAAAGAACAAATTGGTTTAGAGTAACTCCCTCCAGAGTAAAATTACTCTCAGCCTATTTTACGTACGCATGCCAGCTTTTTCTTGGTCTTCTACTATGCTCTCCACTACTGTACCCATGGCTTCTATGTTCCCTGCTTCCAGAGCTTCTATGTCCATGTGATCTGCCTTCTCCAGGAACATAAGGATCAGTTTCTTCAAAAGTAATTGCCTCTCCTTTTTTACCCATTCTTCCTGTTCTTCCAATCCTATGTCTATGAGTATCTCCAGAATCTGGCTTATCAAAATTAACTATTAATCCAACATTCTCAATGTGCAATCCTCTGGATGCAACATCTGTAGCTACTAAAATATTGAAATGATCTTTTTTGAAATTATCCATTGTCTTTTCTCTTTGTGATTGGGTTTTTCCTCCATGAAGATACATTGCACGGATTCCATTCTCATTAAGCTTATGGCAAACATATTCTACTGATCTTTTTGTAGCTGTAAATACAATTGTTTTCTTAGTTGGATCCTGTTTGATAATTTTTACTAATTCCCCGATTTTTTCTTTCCTATTCAACCTTATTGTTTTTTCCTCAATTTCCGGAACATCTTCTGAACCAACCTCAACAATTTCCGGAGTTTTCATATAACTATATGCAAGCCTTTTTATCTGATCATCAATAGTTGCTGAAAAAAGGAGCATTTGCTTATCTTTTGGAGTTTCATCCAATATTGCATCCATATCCTCTTTGAATCCCATATCCAGCATTCTGTCTGCTTCATCCAGTACAACCCATCCAGTATTGTATAAACTAACAGTTCCTCTTCTTACATGATCTAAAAGCCTTCCTGGAGTTGCAACAACTATATCACATCCTTTTCTAAGGGTAGAAATCTGTCTTCCAATTGATTGCCCGCCATATACTGCGCAGATACGCATATTGTATCCTCTACCTATTTCCGTTAATTCCTTGGTTATTTGGATTGTTAGTTCTCTTGTTGGTGCAATTACTAATGCTATTTTTCCCTTCTTCTTAGTAATTAATTCAACTAATCCAACTCCAAAAGCAGCTGTTTTTCCTGAACCCGTCATACTTCTTACAACTACCTCCTTTCCTTCCAATATTAGAGGAATTGTTTTTTCCTGAACCTCTGTTGGCTCAATATAACCCATTTTTTCTAATGCATCAATAGTCCTACTACTAATGCTCATTTCCCTAAATTTCATTCTTTTTTCACCTATATTAAAATTCGAGTTTGATCATCTTTAATGAAAACCAGAATTTTATCTATTTTATAACTTAATTATGTACGACCCTCTATTTAAACCTATGCTTTTTCATTAATAATTCACCATACACTTGCTCCAGAAGGAACTTTATCCTCAGCTAGAATCATCACTGGCTTTCCAGAAACAATTCCAGGTTTTCCTCCGTCGCTTCTGCAACAAAGCAATCTTGCTTGACTCTTTATTCCAAATATTTCAATCTCCGGAACTCCAATCTGCACAAGAATTTGTTTTCCTATTAGTCCCTTTGTATACTCTTGCCCAGGAATACTGGATGCTATTTTTTTAATTCCAAATTCTCCGCAGTCCACATCAATTTCATAAAGTCTTTTAGTTCCATTCACTCTCTTGCAGGAAACTACTGTTGCAACTATTAGCCCCAAATCAAGATGTTCAACCATACCCTCACCTTATACACTTATTCTCTCTCCTGGAACCCTCCTAAATAGCTGAACATCCCCCACATGCTTAGCCCCAGTAATATATCTCACTAATCTCTCAACTCCAAACCCGCCTCCAGCAGAAGGAGTTAATCCTTCTTTTGCAAGTTCCAAGTAAGGAGTATATCTCGATTTATCTAATCCGTGCTTCTCTATTTTACTAATGATTATATCATATTCATGCTCCCTTTCAGCACCAGAAAGTGCTTCCCCAAATCCTTCAGGATAAACTAAATCATAGTTTAAGTAATGTCCAACTTCAGAAGGGTCTTCCTTATCATAAAATTCTCTCTTATGGCATAATGCCCAAAAAGGAGAACTGCTTGATTT
>CAYYPF010000043.1:0-8632 GCA_964473475.1 Microcaldota archaeon
TATCTGCAGCAGGTCCGCCTAAAACGAATTTTCCAGTTCCATTTATGTGTACAATTGTATTTTCATTGTACCACTCTCCGCAAACTGGCTTAACTACTGTTTCAGTTATATCTTTTCTTAATTTTTCTAGAGTTATATCCTCATCATGCTGAGCAGCAATAACTACTGTGTGTGCACGAACTGCCTTGTGATCACGATATTCAATTGTAACTTGGCTTTTTCCATCAGGTCTTAAATAAGGAAGTGTTCCATTTTTTCTTACCTCAGCTAATTTCTTAGAAAGCTGGTGAGCTAACATAATTGGAAGTGGCATTAATTGAGGTGTTTCCCTAATAGCGTAACCAAACATAATTCCCTGGTCTCCTGCACCTTGTTCATGCTCAGAGCTTATATTTACTCCCTGGGCAATATCTGGGGATTGCTCATGAATAGATGCAAGCACTCCGCAAGTCCTATAATCAAATAAATATTCTGGTTTTGTATAACCAATATCCCGGATTACGTTACGAATTAAACTCTGAAATTCTACGTATCCCTTAGTAGTAATTTCTCCCATCACTGCGATTAAACCCGCAGTGGTTGCAGTTTCTACTGCTACTCTCGACCTAGAGTCCTGCTTCAATAGTTCATCCAAAATTGCATCAGAAACCTGATCGCAAAGCTTATCTGGATGTCCTTCTGTTACAGATTCCGAACTAAAAAGATAGTTTTTCGAAGACATATATATCCTCCTCTTATTTATTTACATAAAAGGTATGAGAAAAAGGATTAATGAATATATAAATACTTTTGAAAAAAATATTCCAATAGGAATATCTTCAGCAAGTTAAATGAATAGCAAGGGCTAAATTTGGTTCTTTTTCACACAAAGAATTGTATTTTTCCACAGCTTCTTCATTTTTTAATTCAGTTAATTCAATTTTAGAGTGCTTACAATGCTCTCGTACTTCTTCTGAAAGTTTTACAAAACCAAAATATCCAGTTCCTATAATTAGAATTTTAGGTTTAGAATCAAATACTTCTTTTAGATCATTTAAAGTCAGAAAATGGGAGTCTTTTGGTTTCCAATCATCAAGAATATTATTTGGAAAAATAATTAGATCTTCTTTGTAAATTTGGTTATTCAATTTAATTTTTCCGAATAAATAAATCTCAATTTTATTCATAAAAAAATACATAAAGATAAGTTTATTAGAGTTTTTGTATAAAGGAATTTGATAGTATGGCAAAAAAACTGTTCTTTTTGGTAATCATCTCCTTATTATTTACATATGGATGTATTGGAAGCGGATCAGAAGATGAAAAACAGATAAAAGAATTATTATACTCGAATATTGAAAGCATAAACAATGAGGACCTCTCAGCTTACATGGAATCAGTTCATCCAGAAGTCGATTCAGAAAGCTATAATTTTACTGAAAAAATGATGATGGAGATATTTGAAACTTACGATATGTCTTGCAAAATAGAAAAAATTGATATAATAAAAATAAAAGAAGATGAAGCAACGGTAGAAGTTGTACAGACATGTAAAAAAATAATCGGACCGGAGTATAACGATAATAAAGGTACGGTAATCCATAAATTAAAGAAATACAACGGGGAATGGAAGTTCTACGAATCAAAACTTAAGAGTGTTGAGTACCTTAATTAGGTTTATAAATATTAATTACAGATAGGTGTTATGATGAGAATCGTATTTGCGTTGATGATTGTCGGACTATTGGTTGCATCCTATTACATGGCAGACGGTAGCAGTGGTGAATACATCATTGTAAGGCAGGGGGAAACCTATGAATATAGTTCAGAAATGGTTTCTCTGGAATATGTTTCCTGTGGAACAATGCTTTCTGAGAAGAATGCGTATGTAAAATACAACGGAGTAGAATATTCTGAGAAAGTATTTATAGGAGACTCACTTACACTTGATGGAGAGGACTTTTTAATCACTGCAATGTTCTGTGATTTGGATGGAACCAAATACATTGTATTGAAGAAATAATTTTTTTATTTTTTTTATTTTGTTTCTTCTGCTCTAGTTTTAGTAACATCTATAAACCTTAATAGATATATTTACGTGTGGGTATATGAATACAAAATTAATTTTTGGAATTATATTAGGAATAGTGCTTCTAAGCGGATGCTTGAACATGGAACTGCACCAGAAGGTAGATAAAGAGGGAAAAATCACTGGTTATTTAGTTATGAATAGCCAATTATTTGCTTCTGGTTCATATGGATGCGACCAATTAATGGCTCAGATGGAAAGCGGAGAGAATGGAAAAACACCTGGAGAAATTACAAAATGCACAAAAATAAATGAAACTGCAATGAAATTTGATGTTAAAGAATTTACTTCTTCTGAATATAGCACTAAACTCATAGAAAAAGATGGAAAGAAATATATGGAATATAGGTACGATACTGCTGATGCACCTTCTGCAGAAACATATGAAGGGGCAGAAGCCTACCAAACTACTCTGGATATATATGTAGAAATGCCTGGAAGTATTGTAGAAACAACTGGTGAAAAAGCAGGAAGCAATAAAGTTGAATTCAAGAGTGTACACCAGGGAGATGAAGTTTATGTTAAATCCTCAATTGGCGGTGGATCAGACTTCACAACTATTATTTTAATTGTGGTTGGAATTGGAGTAGTACTTGGAGTAATTTGGTTCTTATTATTAAGACCAAAACAAGCATAGTTTTTTTATTTTTTCTTTTATTATTTTATTAAAAATTATGATTAATTGGACTTAAGCTCAGTATGTAGCGTAAAAATCAGGTACTTCTTTTTCTTTTTTCTTTAGATACCATGCAAATACAAGTCCAAATACAAGTCCTCCTAAATGGCCTGCAGATGCGATTCCAGAACCTGTATTGAATGTTCCTAGGAATTCAATTGCTATCCAAAAAATTGCAGCTTCCCTTAATCTCATTGGGAAAAAAAAGAAAAGAATTCTTAAATTTGGAAGCATTACAGCCAGAGCTCCCATAACTCCATAGATTGCTCCTGAGGCTCCAATTGCAGGAACAATTAAATCAGTTCCAGGAATTATTGCACCCATTCCTATTTCTCCAAATGCATAGTATAAGAGATTTCCTGAGATTCCAGCAATAAGGAATAGAATAAGAAAATTCTTAGATCCGATTTTTTTTTCAAGAATTGGACCAAACATTAAAAGCGCATAACCATTGAAGAAAATATGGGTTAGGTCTGCATGTAAGAATAATGCAGTAATAAATCTCCACGGTTCTGCAAAAACAAATGCTGGGAAAAATGAGAATGCAATAGTTATTGATTCATAATTTGCAGACTGGATAATGAATACAACTGCCATTATTCCTAGAAGTATTAGTGAAATCATAAATAAAGTCTAGACCATCTTGTTTTTAAATTTCACTAAAGTAGTTGTCTTAATTGTACGATTACAGGTGTTTAATTTGCCAAAAGCAGAAATGGAAGTTGAAGAAGAGGATGAACCTGAAGATCATTCAACTGCAGTCGAAAGCTCGTTGAAGTTTCAAAAGAAAGGAAAACTTCAAGAAAAACCAGAGGAGCAGGAGAAACCAAAACCAAAGGAAACTAAGGTAAAGGAATCAAAGAAAGAAGAGATAAAAGCAAAAGAACAAAAAAAGCCAGAAAAGCGCAAAAGAACTGAAGAAGAAAGCCAGGAAATGAAAAGATATATCTACATGGCTGGGCTTTTAATTGCATTAGTTGGAATTTTACTCTCATTAGGCATGATTTTTGTATTCAATGGAGCAATGGATGTAGCAACAGATATGCTTGTTGATAGGATTGGCTCTCTTGAACCTATTCTTACTGATTTAGAAAATGTAGTTGCACAAGTTGAATCTGGCTCAGATAGTGCAAAAACATCTGTTTCTGGATTAAGTGAGGCATTAATTGATGGAGGAAACGCAATTAAAGATCTTGGAGAAGAAGTTTCTTTATTAACTCTTATGGGAATAAGCTCAGGAAGCGATTTAACTAGTGCAGGAGATAAATTCATTTCTAGTGGAAATAGTTTAAGTACTCTAGGAACGAACTTTGATGGAATTAAAACTGAAGTTACAAAAATGAAAGGCGAGATTTCTAGTCAAAAATCTAAAATTTCTCTTATGCAAAAACAAATAAAAGAAGCATTTGGAGGGTTGAAAATTGGATTAATTTTACTTGCATTTGGTTCAATGCTAATGTTTGTACTTTTAGGATTGGTTTGCGGAGCAGGACTATTGTAAAATTATAGTTTTTCCACACTCTCATATGCAATCATTGTTTGTGTTTCAGATACCTCATCAAAAGTTCTCAAATATTTTAGCACTACTGCATTCAATTCATCTATATCTGCAACGCGTACGATTAAAATTACATCAAATGCCCCAGTAACTGCTGAACTGAATTCTATTGCTGCATGCTTGGAAACTGAATGTAAGAGTTTTATATGATCAGATTTAGGAGTTGCTTTTATGAGAACATACGCAACCATCTTTTTTCCAAGCTTTTTCTTGTCTAGAATAATTGTATATTTCTTAATTATTCCCTCTCGTTCTAGTTTTTTTATCCTATGATGAACAGTAGCTAGGGGAATTCCAGTTTTTCTTGCAATCTTATTCATAGATAGTTTTGCATTTGCCTGCATTACCTCCAAAATAGTCAAATCTTTCTCGTCAAGGGCATACATAATGGAATGTTTGTTCAATAATCTTTATAAATCTTGCTAATTTTTGGATACTTGTATGGGATTTTGTGAGAAAGATATATATAGTGAGTTATAAGCAATAGAGTGGGGTAATAAAGATGGAAATAAAAGAACCAAAAAAGATTGAACATTTGGATAGGATGGAAACTATGTTGACTGAGCTTACGTTGCATGATACTATGGATGGTGAGACCTTCGAGAGATATGTATTTCCATTAATCGAAGAAGTTCGACTCCTAAAGGATGTGTTAAAGATTGAGAAGAGAATAAAAGAGGGTGAGCAAACATGACTGTAAAAATACTTAGATTCAGGGAAACCCATGCGCAAAGAGTAGGTGAAATTTTCACTCTAGCTACAGATAGGCTTAGAAAATCCAAAGGAGGGGTTTATCCAGATAAAAAAATGGATGAGTGGGCAAAATGGGCAATGAATCCAAAAGAAGTTATAGGAGAGCTAAAGGAAGCACGAATAAAACTCCTGCTTGCGGAAGTGGATGGAAAAATAGTTGGAATGTTTGGACACCAGCCAGGAGAGCTTCTAACTAGTCCAAGAGGAGAGACAAATATTGAAACTATTGGAAACTTAAAGGAATTTGCAAGATTCAGATGGTTATTTGTTGATCCCGAATTCCAGGGAAGAGGAATAGGGAGAATACTAAATGATGCAGTAATTGAGGAAGCAAAAAAAGAAGGATTCATACACGCATACGCATATGTAATACTCTCAGCTCATGGAGTTTATGAGAAATTAGGCTGGACGCATACTCCAGAACATGATAGTTTTACTACTAAATATCCATTTGATCCTGAACTGCACAGAAGAACAATAGAAATATGTTCACACATCCCGAGACAACAAAAAAAGTCGTCTCGATCTATTCAGAACCAAACTAGAGAAGTCCAAGAAACCAAAATCGAAGAAACTAAGTTGGTTCTGAATATTCCAAAGGAAGAAACAATTTTACAAAGGGTGGATTTTTTCTTTGTGAAAAGAGATCTTTAGATGTGGTGCTGTTATGAAACTACGACTTAGAGAACTCAAAAAAAGAAATGCAGAACGATGGACTAGATTTAAGGATGGACATCCGAGAGTAGAACGATTCTTTGAAGGATTACGGGTTGCACCTTACCTAATTGCTCCTCAAATAGGAATGTATGCAATCTCAAGGCCAGAAGTTCTGGAACATGTACATCTAAAAAAAGAGGATGATTTCGTAGTGTTTGCAACATTAGTTGGTGGAGTAACTGCATTAAAATTAGCCCAGATATTTTGGAAAAGACGAAACAGAAAAAAGAATCCGCCAAAAAATGAAGACGAAAAAATTAAACAGATAAAAGCAATCGAAAAAGACAAGTATGCGATAAATATGTTGGTGGGAGTAATTCCAACATGTTATGTCTGGGGAATAACGTTCAATGTAGTAAGCGAATCCCCAATTAATGGGTATTTTCTTGCAACATTTGTTCCGTCTATAACTGGAATTGCTTCATTTTATACTACATGGGGAATAACTTGGTACCTTACCCATAGAAAACACTTTAGAAAAGTAAAAGAAGAAAAGAGTGAGAGTGAGGTTTCTCTTTGGACTAAATTCAAATATTCTTTTGCAATGGGAGTTCATGATATGCCAATATTCTACCTACTAATAGAAAAGTTGTTCGGGAATTCAAGATTAGTTAGAGGGGTAGATGAATTGTACTCAAAAGGAATCGAGCTTCAAAAAACGGAAAAAAACACAATTGCAGAGGACATAGTAGAGCTAGAGGGAATTTCAGAAGGAAGCAGAATACCAATATATATTGCGAGAGTTGGGGCAATGGCACCTATATTATGGATTTTTGGCCTTAGAGATGCAGAAGCATTCCTGGCATATTTTGCTGCAATCTCAGTCTTTGAAACCATTTATGACGCATACAGAACAGTAACAACCATTGGACTATTCCTTCCGAGAGTTTATGAGAAGAATCCGGAACTATGGACTATAAATTCAGAGCAATAGCTTTAAATCTATTATGTTGCAAAAAAGTAATTAAAGTGAATTAGATGAAGTTACACATTAGAAAATTCCAGCCAAAGGATGCCAAAGCACTGCAAAAAATAGGCGTGCGTAACTTTGATGAAAAATTAAGTGTAGAGGCAGGAGGATATTTACTTCCATCTGTTCGTAAAAAATGGGCTTATTTTTTTGAAACAACAACACTTTGTGCCTTCTCTAAAAATAATAGGTTATTAGTTGCTGTGGATGAAATGAAAAGAGTAGTTGGAAGTGTTTCATATATAAAAAAGGAAGGAAGAAATTATGAATTAATATATTTTTTTGTTGACCCAAATTATCATGGAAATGGGGTGGGTAGAGCACTTATGCTCCGCGCATTGAGTGATTTAAGAAAAAAAGGAGTAGGATTAGTAACCTTATATTCAATATTATCTGCTGGAAGATTTTATGAACATCTTGGTTTTTCACACGTTCCTGAACTTGATCATTTTAGAAAAGAGGAAGTTGATCGGGAAGCAGCTAAAAGATTTGCAATAGAAACACTTCCAAGAAGTGTTGGGTATAGAAACCATTATTTCTTTTATAGATTAATAGATCCAGAGGAAAGGCAATGAAAGTTAAAATAGCATTTTCTGCACAATCCCGTAAGCCTTCATTAGCTCTTCTTTTTTTATTACAACAATTAGTTCAGTGTAAGTTGAAACAATCTCAACGATATTTATATTATTCCAGGAGAGTTCTTTCAGTACATACACTATAAAACCAGGAGTTTCAAACATTTTCTCATCAAACCTAATGGAAAGTTGAGCTAGGGATTTTATTTCTGAAAGTGTTTTTTCATCTTTTAGAAGAGTTCTTATTTTAGGTTCCATTCGTTCGCTGAATACAAGAGTTGTTTGGTTATTCCCGTGTATTGCATTTAGAATACAGCCATCTTCCAGCTCAGAGAATTCATATATTTTTTTCATAATAAATGGAAGCTGGGAACTCTTTCCAATAGTTATTTCCATTAAATTGGAAGTAGTATTCAGTTCTTTTCCATAAAATACTCTCTTTCTTTCGTATAAATGCTCAGATTTTTCTTTTAATCTTTTTAGTGCAACAATTATTGCTGGATCATTTACTTTTTTTCCTAATTCTTTTTCTACTTCTTCACGAATATTTCTTGCGAGTTTAGAATAACTGATTAAATCTTTAGCTAGGGCTATTTCCAAGGAAGGATTTTCCTTAACCATCTTCTCTACAATGTGCGAAACTGTGACCATTTTGAACACCTAGATTTGTTTATATATTAACAATCTGTTCGTTTTAAATAGTTATTGTTAGAATTGTATGCTAAAATTAAACACTAGTTTTAAATAAAACAACAAAAGCAAGTCTTGTGTGAATAAAAATGGCTAGAATACAAAGAAGAGAAGTACAGAGATTAAATGCAAGAACACCTATAAGTGTGGAAAGGGAGTTCTCCTTATTCAAGAAAGATTCTACTCCTCTCTCTAGAGCTGAGACTCAAACATTTATACGAACATTACAAGGAAGACTATCTGAGGTTCAAAGAGGTAGGTATGAAGTAGTTGAGGAAGTAGCTGGAAATAGTTTTGAGGTAAAAATATGTTTTTCAACTCCAGCAGAAATTAGAGGAGATATATTATATACATATCGAGTTGTATCTGATGAGGTGAGAAGACAAGGGCTATTGGTTCTTGGAATTTCTCCTCCAATTGCACCTGCTGAATGCAATGAATTCTTCACTACAATGGCATTTCCAGAAACAAGAGGATTGCTTGCACCTACAAATTCAATCCATATACATGTTGGGGGTTACAGTCGAGAAGAACTAATGAGAAGATATAGAATTGGAAATATGATTGGCCCCTTATTATTAGATATTTCCCAAGCTGCAGTTATAGAAGGCGAACCTAGGGACGA
>CAYYPF010000044.1:0-6756 GCA_964473475.1 Microcaldota archaeon
ATTTGCTAAACTACCATTAGTCCACAAACTTCTTTGCGGATCATATTGAAAAGGCTCAATCATAAGCACATTTGGATCCCTATATTCCATCATCACAGAATAACGGGCAGAAGGGTCGTTTCTTAAGTAACCAACCAAAGTTTTAGTTTCAGGGTCAAAACCTTCATGCGTTAAAAGAGCTATGCATGCAGAATCCCCAGGAACATTTACGTATACGGGATGCATATTTGGAGGCAATTCTTCAATAAGATTTGTTTTATCCTCTGGATCTATTGTGCTGAAATCTGCTTCTCCCCTAATTCCAATCTTACATCCACGTATTTTTCCAGATAATTTCAAAAGAAGTACCTCTGCTTCTCCAATACCCTCATAAGTTATTATTTGTTTTTCAGTTTTTGCATTTGAAAACGTAATTAAAGGCTCTCCTATTTTTGTGGATCCATGTTCAAGCAGTAACATTATATCTACCAGGTTAGCTAAATCATATTTAGTTGAATTAGTCCTGAAAATAACTGTTTTTTTAGTTCCTTCAAATTCACATTCAGATTCTACAGAAGCTCCAAAAGGCTTTCCTTTTTCTCCAACTATTGCAAGCGTTCCTGTGTGGAAAGGCCCATTTTTGGAAATTTCTTTATGAGCAGGTCCATATTCCTCCCTCCTTGTAGCCAATCCGCTAAAAAAATGATGGGGAGTAATTACTCTTCTTTCATTGTTTCCTTTGCAAACTGCTTCTAGCCAGGTCAATTTTCTGGAAGTTCTTTTCACTGTACTACAAAAAAGAGTTACCGGAAGTGTCGATTGCTTCATAAGAATGCACCTATTTTAATTTAAGGAGATACTCTTTAAAAATTCATATGTAGACTTGTAAGTGCTTACATTAATTAGAAGGTATTCATATGATCATAAAAGATGAAATCCACGGAAATATTGAATTAAATGAATTTGAAAAGAAAATTATAGACACAAAAGAATTCCAAAGATTGAGAAGAATTAAACAGCTTGCAATGACTTATTTGGTTTACCCAAGTGCAACCCACACGCGATTTGAACATGCAATCGGAACTCTCCACATCGCAGACCGAATTTGTAAAAAATTCTCAATTGAAGAAGAACTCACTCAAAAAATAAGATTGTACGCCCTCTTACATGATATCGGCCATTGTGCATTCTCCCATGAATCTGAAAAGGTTCTGGAACCAATCGTAGGAACCCATGAGGAAATTGGAAAAAGAAAGCTCCTAAATGGAGAACTTGCTGATATTCTAAATGAGCAATTCAAGCCAAAAGAAATTGTAGATATTGGAAATAGTTTCTATGGGCAAATAGTTTCCTCAGATTTAGGCGCAGATAGAATGGATTACCTCCTAAGGGACTCAAGAAATACTGGTGTAGCTTACGGAATAATTGATCTAGACCGGGTATTGCACACCTTATTCTTGGATGAAAAAAAGAAACTTATGGGAATAGATTCCAGTGGATTGGAAGCTGCAGAATCAATTTTAATTGCACGATTTATGATGTTCTCCACAGTTTATCTGCACCACACAGTTCGAATTGCCTCTGCAATGATTCAAAGAGCAATATATTCTGCAATTAAAAATGGCCTTTCTCCTGAGCATTTCCTGGACCTCTCAGATGAAGAAGCATTACTTGCCTTATTTAATTCAGGAAATGAGGATGCAAAATTCTTTGCAGATTCTTTATCCAATAGAAAACTACTGAAAGCTGCTTACAAATTCAATTACTCAAAAGGTTTTGATAAAAATTCCTCTAAAATCGAATCAAGCTTACAATCCCAGGCAAAAGGAAAAATTCTAATTGATCTTCCCCCAACCTTTTCCAAGCCAGTAAGCATAGTAGTCAATCTGGAAGGAACTTATACTCCTTTGAAACAACTCTCCCAATTAGTTCAATCCCTGGAATCTGCTGAAGAAAGCAGAAAACAAATACTAATCCTGAGTGAAGAATTTGAAAGAGAAAAAATTGCAAAACTCTCAGAAAAGTTATTTGCTTAATCTATTGGAATTTTATAATTTTTCCAAGGATTAAAATCATAACAACCAATATTGTAACTCCGATAACTAGTGTTTTTGGACTAATCTTTATTCCCTCTAATTCAGTATCTGAACCTACGCTCATTATACCTGCTTGAGTCATGGGCATAGACACAGAAGATCTTTTCCAGCTCATGAAATGTTTAAAGATAGACAGTATATAAAAAGCTTTCCCTTTGTTATCTATCTCATGACGATAGAATTTCATAAACTAGTGGATATAAAACCAAAGAGCCCAACAGTGGTTGTTGGATTTCCAGGAACTGGTCTTGTAGGCAGTATTGCAGCTGCTTATTTGGTTGATTCTTTAGGATTTGAGTTTATAGGATATGTAACAAGCCCTGATTTTGCTCCTTTAGCTTCAATTCATAACTACAAAGCATATCCGCCAATGAGAATTCACTACTCTAAAAAATATGATATTTTGGTAGTACTTTCTGAAATGTCTGTTCCTATCTCTTCCTCAAGCATGCTTGCCAGTGAAATATTTACTTTTGCAAAATCAATGAATGCTTCTTCAATAATTTCTCTTGGAGGAATTTCCTTAAAGGAATCTCCAAATGCAATTTATGTTCTTTCCAGTGATGAAACCATTACAAAGAAAATATTGGATAGTAAGAAATTCAAATCCATAAAAGAAGGTGCAACTACTGGAGTAAGCGGAGTTCTACTTACAGAAGGTACAATACACAAATTCCCAGTTACGTTGTTCCTGAGTGAAGCATCTGAAGATTATGTTGATCCAGGTGCAGCTTCTTCAGTTCTCAAGGCACTTTCTTCTTACTTAAATCTTCCAGTTGATACTAAGAAATTGGATAAAGAAGCTAAGGATGTTGGAGAGCAAATGAGGGAATCAGTTGTAAAATCCAAGGCATTTGCGAAAAAATCAAAAGACTTAGGGCCAATGTACGGATAATTCTTAGAAATAATCTTTCTATTTTTTTCATTAATCATATTGAAAATGCGGATAGGTTTCATTATATTCCTTCCTCGCAGCACGGAATTCATTTCTTGCGCTGGCCTCGTCATTCTCTAATTCCTCAATTATTTCATATCTGTTTATTATGCCCCCGATAGTACTTCCAGTTTTACTTCCAAAGAAAACAGCAATTGCACCCATAGTAATCGTGGCAGTAAGATTTCCCATTGTTGCACCTAGTGTTGCACCTAGTGCAAGAGCTCCAAAGAATCCAATTGCATATAAAACAGCCTCAAATTTCTTATAATTATTCTCCTGAAGACTCGTTATTTCTACACTAAGTCTGTCTAGTAGTTTTGTTAATTTCTGCTCTTTTTTATATACTTCTTTCCAGCAATCCATCTGCTGAGGATCAGTTATTGCCCTGAATGATTCTTTCGGACCTTCATATCCCATCCATCTTAAAAAATTTCCAAGTTCAACTCTCACTCTTCCCATACCTTTCCTTACTGTTCCTTCTGCACTCTCCAGCAGTGGGTCTCTTCTACTTGGACGATGAGGCCCATCCATTTGCATTCCTGATCGTAAACATCTCATAGTTATCAATTATGTATTTTTGGGGATTCTATTTTTAAACCTTTCTATAAAGCATCTGGAGGTATTTGTTTTTAGATTATTTAGCGCCTCGCCTAATCTTTCCGTGCTTCTTTTTAAATCTTTAATTTCTATTTACTTCCATGGACAAGGATTATCTTAAGTTTGGAATTTTATTTCTCTTATTCACTAGCTTATTTTTCTACGGATGTTTAGCTGAAACCTCTGGAGGGGAAAATAAAGACCAGATAAATAATTCAAACGGAAATACAATTCCAATTGGAGAACTCTTAAATGTTGTTGAAGCAAACAACCAATTTGCTATTGAGTTCTATTCAAAACTTAAATCTGAAGAAGGAAACCTTTTCTTTTCACCCTATAGCCTCTCCACTGCACTAGCAATGACCTATGAAGGTGCAAAAGGCCAAACCGCAGAAGAAATGGAATCTGTTTTTCACTTCCCCAAAGATCCTGAAAAAAGAAGAACTGGTTATTTAGGGTTATACTCTCTTTTAAATAAGGAAAATAAATCCTATGAACTGAGCACTGCAAATGCTTTGTGGGCTCAGAAAGACTTTCCATTTGTAGAAGAATATTTTGATATAATAAACCAATATTACGGTGGAAAAGTAACTAACTTAGATTTCAAAACCAAGACCGAGGAATCAAGGGAGACAATCAATTCCTGGGTTGAAGAGCAAACAAAAGATAAAATAAAAGATCTCATTCCCAACGGTTTACTTTCTCCAGACACTAGGCTCGTGCTCACAAATGCAATCTATTTCAAGGGAAAATGGGTAGTTCCTTTTGAGGAAGAAAATACTGAAGAAAAGGACTTTTTTGTAGATCCAGAAACTACAGTAAAAACTGAGATGATGTACTTGTACGGAGAAGGAATGAATTATTTTGAAACAGAAGGCTTGCAAGTCCTTGAACTACCTTATGAAGGAAAAGAGCTTTCAATGGTTATTTTACTTCCTGAGAATGGAAAAATGGAAGAACTGGAATCTTCCTTAGCCACAGATGCGCTTTCTGAATGGACTGCAGATATGGATTCGAAAGATGTTGAGATCTATTTGCCTAAATTTAAGTTTGAAACAAAATACTTGCTTAAAGATACATTTAAGGAAATGGGCATGCCAACTGCTTTTTCAAATTCAGCAAACTTTTCCGGAATGAGTGAAACCAAGCAATTAAAAATAACCGAAGTAATTCACCAGGCATTTGTAGAAGTAAATGAAGAAGGAACTGAAGCTGCTGCAGCAACTGCAGTCATCATGGAAGAAGTAACTGCAATGATTCCAGAAGAGCCAATGCTTTTCAATGCAGACCACCCATTCATTTTCTTAATCAAAGAAAAGGAAAGCGGAACAATCCTATTTATAGGACGCGTGAGTGATCCAACCAAGTAATCCCAATCTTTAAGAAGAGACTATCCTGATGGGTTTTCCATGAGTTCTATTTCATTTCAAAAACTGGGTTTGATACCCCGCTGCTTGCAGCGACCAGTTTTTGAAAGTCATGACCGAATGAGGTATACCGCGCAGCTTGCTGCGGGGTCTCTTCGGTCATGTTGATTTTTTATGATTTTGTGGATTTTTTTACACAGATGTACTGCTTTTTCAGCATCTGCCTTGCTAGGTTGTCTATCTTCATATTCAGCCGGAGTTTTCATTTCTATTAATTGATATAAATCATTGCAAATCCCTGCTTTTTTTTCTTCATTGGGGGTTTGCGCTTCTTTCAATAGAGCTATTGCACTAGCATGGTTGGAATCAGAAGATTTTTTTCCAAGTCTAAATACAGTTAAGGCATCCACCCATGAAATTGCACAGTGAACTGCCAAACTTACGCAATTATTGTATCTTCTAGGATCTTGCGTTGCTGCTTCAAATTCACTAAGCATTCCAGCGTAAAATCCTTCTGCCTTATCTCTAAATCCGCGATATTTCTCTCTGGATACAACCTTGGTTCTAGTCATTCTTACACCCGCTCCCCGTTCCTTATAGCATGGAGCAACCAAAAAGGCTCGTTTTTCTCAACTGATTCAGCACTGTAAACATGGAATGAAATTTTATTGCCTGTTTTTTCTAATATTTTCATTCCTATTGTATGGATGAGCTGTTGTTTTAGTCTTTCGTTTTTATAATTCGATTCAAGTACGATAAGAACATCTATGTCGCTTTCTGGAGTTGCAGTCTGATCAACTATTGAACCGAAGAGATATGCATCTTTTATGCTTGGTCGTTCTGACTTTTCCTTGTTTCTATACTTAACAGTCTCACGGTTTAGAATATCTATCTCTTCCCTAATTGCTTTTTTTAAATATTCAAACGGGCTTATTTTTCCTGCTTCAATGAATGCCTTAACATACGGATATGCAAAAGAACTTTCATTAATTGACCATATCATCGCAGTTCCAATTGAATTCGCCTTGACTATGTTAAAATCCAGAAGCTGCTTCATTGCTTTATTTACTGCAACGTTACTTTTACCTATTATTCTGGCAAGTTCGCGTTCACTTACTGGCATTTGATTGGAAAATAAAAATTCCAATAGTTTTCTTTTAAGTGAAGATCCGAATACCTGCTTAGCTATGGATTCTTTCGGAATTTTCATAATTAGTTTACATATGTTAACCTTTTAAAGGTTACATTTGTTAACTTTTAGTTAACGAATAAACGTAAACAAAATTTGCAGGCAACAATTGAATCTGCGGATTCAAAACGCCGCATTTTGAGCGCAAAATGCAGGGGGACGGATTTGAACCGTCGAACCCACTTCACCCGCATTCCATCCCTCTATTAGAAATTATCAATTGACGGGATGTCACGCGTTAAGAGACAGGATATCTAAGAGTCTCGAGTCTCGTGTCTTGGAGGTCTTGAACTAAAAAATCAAGACCCAAAACTTCACGACCGTTTGAAACAACAGTTTCAAAGGTCCAAAAAAATGAAATATTCATTTTTTTCGGACTCAAAACCCACTTAAGTCCTGCGCGTATAGTCTAATTCTTAGTTTCCCAAGAATCCTTTGACCAAGCTCCGCGACCCCTGCATAAGTATTATCTCATGTGGTCTAAGTAGTACCTCATGATTGGGGTTGCGGGATAAGAACGTTTTCGTTCTTCATGACCGCGACCCCTGCATAAGTATTATCTCATGTGGTCTAAGTAGTACCTCATGATTG
>CAYYPF010000044.1:6856-8517 GCA_964473475.1 Microcaldota archaeon
GGGTTGCGGGATAAGAACGTTTTCGTCCCGATTGAAGCAAGCTTCAATGGGCGCAGAGAATGACTGTTCATTCTCTGGCGTCTTCATGACCGCGACCCCTGCGTTCGTCTAATGTTCTACCTGTGCTCACGACCGCGCTAGTTTACTGTACTTCTTTTAGACGCGCTTTGTCGCTTCGCGAGGCAGAGTGACTAATATCCTGAGCCAGATAAAAAATCCAGCTCAATCTATTCAGAACCATTGAAATTTTTTCCCAAAAAATAAATTTCAATATTTGACACGATACGTGTCAAACCAATAAGATCAAACCAGATCATTACGATCTAAATTACTTATTTGGTTCTGAATATCTAATTATAGATATTAATTGTTAAACCTCTTTTTACCCAAGAGGGTTTTTAAATAATTACCTAGTGTTATTATTCTATGGATGAGCATCTCACAGGAACCAGATTAGTTCTCATTACTCTATTAATTGTCTCAATTGCCTCAGTAATGCTCTACTTCCACACAGAAGGAACAAAGAAAGACCTAGAAAATAAACTAGAAGAGCTAACTACAAAAACGAATGAACAAAAATCCGATTTAGAAGATTCAATAACTATAGTCTCAACTAATCTAAATACCTTGCAAAATTCTCATAATGCATTACAAGCTTCCCACATTCAACTTGAAACCAAAGTCCTTAATCTCTCTAATGAAATAGAAATTCTAAAAGGAACCTTCCAATCCTTTGAACAAGAATACCTGGAACTCTCTGAAGCGTATGAGCAAAAAAGCCAGGAATACGTACAACTCCAAGGAGAATTAGGAGATTTAGATTCTAAAATCCAGGAAAAAATGGTTTGGTTTACAACCAACAGCGAATTAACTGCACCAGCTGAGAAAAAGATGAGCAGTACTCTCTACGATATTGATACGTATTGCATTCACTCAGGAAGTATAAACCTTCCATGTGCAACTATTTTTCTAAATGAAGACAACTATTTATATCTTTCCGAAGGAGGAGAACATATAAAATCTGTAGAAGAATTTGCAAAAGAAAATGGTGGGGACTGTGAGGATTGGAGCATATTCATCCGGGCATTCCTAAATACTTATAAAAATGGAAAAAACCTCCTACTTGCAGAATATTCCTTTGGAGAGGATTTCTTTTTGTACGAACAGGAAAACCTTCAATGGTACTATCAAAATACAGGATCAATTGAACTGAATACTGAAGAAAAAGAATATCGGGTTATTTGCTATTCATTAGGGACCCAGGGCCATTGTGTTCTTGCACTAGCTTCCAGTGAGTTCATTTCCGAAGGAGATGTAGTTTTCGAGCCTCAGAATGGCTATTATATGGGAACAATAGTTAGAAAAGATTTAGAAGAAGGAGAATTTTTTGTAGATTTAGGTTCAAGTGAATATCCAATTTGGATTGTAATTCTTTCAGATGATATTTACGTATGGGAGGGGGATAAACAGGAATGGATTTATTACGAGCAATTGAGCGATAAACTCAACTCTTTGCTTGATTAGGTATTTCTTAAGATATATACACCATACTTCTGCATTTCGTATCTTATACCTCTTATCGACTATGAAACACCCTCTTCAGTGTTATACTGAACCAACTAAGTAATGCTGATTTCGGTATTGGTGTCTTAGAGATGGTT
>CAYYPF010000045.1:0-8441 GCA_964473475.1 Microcaldota archaeon
ATTCTTTATTCTCCTTAGATTCAAAAGTGCAGCCAAGGGACCTTGCCTTATCAGACATATTGCCTAAAAGTTTAGAAAGTTCTTTATCTCCTTTTTTATAATCATCAGCAGAAAATGTAAGTTTATATCTAGGTGCGCCGATGTATAAAATAGAGATATTTTCTTTATCTATATCCAAAATCTTTTTCACGTTGGTTATTCCACCTGCAGTTGGGCAAGTAATTAAAAGTTCTGTTTCAATTATTGCCTTTTTCTTTTTTATTCGATCTTTAGAAAATGCAACAATCTCTTCCTTTATTTTTTTAGGAACATCTATTTCTTCAATAGCATCCAGCCCTTTTTCTGAAGCCTCTTCAAAGCAGGAAAGAACATCGTCGTAAACTGCCTCAATTTTTTCCTTAAGTTCAGCAACAGTAATTTTTAATTTTGAATTTTTTATTGTATATTCAAGAAGCTTGTCTCCTTTCTTTCCTCTCTTTACAGATTCCAATTTCTTTAAACGTTCATCTTCAGTTACGCGTTTAAGAGAAAGATCAATCTGGTTCTTTTCTTTGTCCATGTTCTGGATCTTAACAACTAATTGCTGCCCTTCAGAAAGATACTCATGAATATTTTTTACCCATCCGCTTGAAACATGAGAAACGTGTAAAAATGCCTCCCGGTTGTACTCAGGAATAAAACAAAATGCACCATAAGGCATAATCTTCCTTACAACTGCAATCACAATTTCATCCAATTCAGGAAAAGGCAACTCAGGCATTTTAGAAAACCTACTCAATAATTGTTCCAAGTATTACTGCCTTTCCGCCTGTAGGAACTGCTAGTTTCTCCTTGCAAGAGCTGCAATCCACAGCAGTAGTTATATTGGAGTATATTTTTGTTTCTGTTCCGCATTTGCATTTTACTCTAAGAAATTTTCCAGCCATTTAATCACCAGTTATTTTATTTCTATTTTCTTTTTTGTTCTTTCTCCGATAATTCTCTCTTGTTTCTTATTGCACTTTGGACAAGTAAGTATTATTTTTTGCCTCTTCCCTTGCTTTTTTACTGTCTTTTCGCCTGCTCTTTTTCCTCCGTAACCTTTCAATTTTCGTGCGTGCTGCCTATTACCCCATGCAAGCGTTCTGGGTGTGCCTCTGCTCACAACTCTTACCTTATGAACTGCATGTGCCTTGCAAAAAGGACAATAGGTTCTAACTTCTTTTGGATATTTCATACAAATCCTCCTTTATTTTTTATTAGTAGATTAAACTACCATTTCTGCCATGTTCTCTTTTAAGAGCCACTCTGCTTCTCTCTTTGGAAGGAAATATACTTCGCCTTTCTTGAATGGGCCATATGCCTTTCCTTCGATCTTGTATTCAGAAACCTCTTTCAGAACCTTTAATTTTTGCATTGAAGGTTCCTCTGAAAGCTTGATCTTTCCGCGATGCTTGCGAAGCAGCTCTTGCAGGAAAGAAAGAAGCTCTTTTTCCTCGCTCGTTAGACCAAGGTGAGATTTCTCGCTCCTAAGGGCCATTAGCAGGATTTTTTCCTCTCTTTTTGATTGTATAATAGCAACAATCTTTTTTATGTTCTCGTACTCTCTCAGTGCAAGGATTGAATTCCCTTCCACTGCTTCCTTTTTCTTTAAGTCCATAAGCTCATAGATTTTGGAGTAGAAATCCTCCTGGAGCTCAGCAAGGGCTCCGTCCTCTAACTCCTTTTTCTGAATTTCTCTGAGAGAAGTATAAGAAAGCTCTACCATCTAGTAAATGTGGTGGCAAAACTTTAAAAAGCCTGACTTCACTCGAAAATCGTTTGAAAAAATAATAAAAAATAGGTAGATAGTAATAGAAATATGTAAGAAAAAGAAACTTGTGAGAGAAACTATTGCTAATTCTACAGAGTAGCTAACTGATAAATGAGCAAAGGTATCCATTGGGCATTGCATTTAACTCTGTTTTTCTTAAGTACAATTATCAATAGGCATTTTGTTTGCGATAACGATCAATCCTTCTTAAATTGCTTAAACGGACTTTCCTTCTTTTCTTTTTCTTCCTTAGTATCCTTAATTTTTTTTGGAATCGCAACAATCTTGGTTTCTCCCTTGTATTTTTTCTTTGGTTTAAATCCAAATAATCTAAGAATTAATTCCCATAACCAAAAGGCACCTCGATCTGCAAATTTAATTATCGGAGTAAGAATTGGAATTTCCTCTTCCTTTCTTATTACAATTTTTATTGGAGAAGGTGAAGGAGAAATTGGATCACCCCTATCCCGTTCATCATTGAAACAGCTCTCACAAAGCATTCTTCCTTGATAGAAATAGGCAGTAAAAAGTTCCCGATTGCACCTGCTGCAATACTCCTTTCTGAGAGTTTCAGTTTGAGTAAGTTCTTCTTTCCTTGCACTTTCAGCTCTTTCTTCTCTACGCATTAGTTTTGCTTCTGTATCCCGCATATCCATTATACAATAAGGGCAATACCACTGGCCCCTATACTGCTGTAATTCAGTCCTGGGAAGGTACATCATACATTTCTGACACTGAGAATTTAATCCATAAAATGAGCACGAATCGCAATAGGAAAGTCCATCAGAACCATAAGTACGCGCTTCTCCGCCACACCTAGAACAAGTTGCCATTGAGTGATGTAGCCCGTTGCAAATTAAAAACTTAAGTATTACCCAGTTCAGACTGTCGCGGAGCGACCTTCTGATATAGACCTATTTGAAGTTTTACTCTATAAAATAAAGCCCCAGCCATGGGGCGTCTCTGAGTCTACACTGTTGCTATTTGTAACACCCTAACTACTCGGAGTTTATAAGTTTTTGGATTCGCACAATTAAATTCAAACAAAAATATAGAGAAAGAGAAAATAAAAGAAAAATAAAAAAAGAAAAGAAAACACTCATGAACTTTCATTCATAGTGTCTTAGGCAGTTACTGAAGTGCTGCTACGAAATCCTCTGCTGCTGTGAGAGTATCGTCTGCACTGTAACCTGCAACTACAATTACGTTTCCAACCTTCTTTACTACGGTCTTTCCTTCTCCAGTTAGACCAAGGTCTTCTTCAACGCCTGCAGTTACTGTGTTAGCAGCTGGACCACCAACGCTAATTAAGGTTGCGGTCTCAACATCTGCTTCACTGTCGAGGATTACCAAGTTGCTTACTGGGTATTTAACAGAGGCAGATACACTTGTGCCTATGTTTGCACCAGTTCCATCAACTAAGTAACCAGTTGCTGGAGTTGTAACAGAGCATACTGGGGTTGTTCCTGCACCTACTGTACAAGTACCAATATCTTCAGTAATTTCTACTACTTTAATGGTTACTCCACTAACTGTTTCCTCATCGCCTTCAGCCATGGTTAATTCAGTTACACTCTCATCTGTAGTTGTTGAATCTACTGCAGTTAACCAGTAGGATGCCAATGCTTGCGTAGTTGCAACCTTAAACTTGGTTTCTGAAGAAGATTGACTCGAGAATTGGGTTCCTCTTTCTGAGGTAAACTTACCCTTTTCTTTTGTACCTGTGCCTGGTTCTAGTACAGCTTCAACTGCTGCATATCTAATGTAGTCGTCTGTTGTTGCAGTTGGGCTTACACCAGAAGTTCCAAATCCTTGGAAGGTGTAGTAGCTAGAAGCCAAGTAACCTGCTGTTGGTGCGGAGGTATTTCTAATACCAAACCAGAATGCATCCATTGAATGATCTGTTTGGTTTAGCTTACCTGCATCTTCCATCAAGACCACAAGGTTGTGATACGCATAGGAAGAACTATTTGAATACGTATTGTTTATTTGGGTTGCAATGTAATCTTTTGTACCCAACGTATCACTGAAAGTTGTTCCCAATACTGCATCCAAACCACTTTGGTTGGCTGCCCAAATAATCACACCACCTTGTGTATCAGATCCTTGCTCTCCTGCAGAGGTATATTTGATTGAATGATGATCTGCTGCTGATTCTGTACTATATGTTGTGGATCCAGATTCTTTTATGAAGAGTACTCTTCCTCTGTCTGTAAGATCAGTACAACCAGCTGTTGCTGAAGACGAATTCCCCAGTGCAATGAACACGTCATCAGAGATATAACTGGTTGTTTCCAATCCATTAGTTACACCTGAATCAATGTGCAATACCGGTACATTTTCGTATGTACATGATGACGAGGTCTTAAAGCTCTTCTCATCAATCTTAAATGACAGAGAGTCATAATCTGCATCAGCTAGGTCTAATCCATCATAGCTAAACTTCCATGCTGCTGGATCATAGACGATGTTAACAGAATCTCCTTCCTGCATTTCATCATCAAAATCATCCCTATACAGAATTATATCTCTTAAGTGGTCTGGCTGACCAGCACCGGCATCTTTGTTTTGGAATCTGTTCTTCCAAAGAATATTTACTTCCCATTCTTCAGCCCAAGAGGTGTCAACTGACGCACTGTCCGTAAACTTATACTCTTCTTCAAGCAATGCCATGTCTGCCCATGTAGTCAATAAAGTATAACCTGGAGCAGTTTCATATATTCTAATTGTATATACAATTCCATTAACAGTTACATCTTCTGTGCTGCTTGGACTAATCTGTAATTGGCCATCACCAACTATTTGGTCATTTGCATCAAGTACAGTTACTATGGCAGGGTGTTCATTGGATGAACCTACTGATTCGGAAATATCGTCCAATCTAATTTTTACCTGACCATCTTTTGAAACCAAGGTTTCTCCCTTGTTCAAAATTGATCTCTTGGACTCCTTAGCAAGGGTTACAGATCCACCCTGTACAACTTTAGAACTGCTTGTAGAATTTACTGTTCCACTTGCAGCTGGAACGGACATATCTGTAATTACCCATGTAGTTCCCAAGAATTTAACTGGAACTCTGTGGTTCTTGGTCATTACAGAGGTATCTGTACAGTATGTATAATCGTATGCATAAGTTGCGTTTGCATTTGAGGCAATCTTTGTACAGTATGGAATACCATGCTGGTCTTCACCATCGAATTTAATGGTATACACTAAAAGATCTAAATCTGTTTCATAAACTGTGGAAGAAGATTTTAATTTGGTTTTACCCCTAAACCAAAGGTTTTGGGTTTCAGTATATTCTTTTGATGCCTTTGTATCTACCATTGTGTAGGATGCTAATGCATCAAAGTCTCCTGCACCGACCTTCAAAAGTGCAGTATAACTCAGATCTGCTGCTGGGGTCGTAGATCCTGCACCATCAGTGAACGGGTTTGCATTAGTAGATATTTCAGATGAAGCTAGGCTATATAAATCTCCAGAGTTAGAGTCTTGTCTGTTTAAAATATCCTTATCAAAGTAGTCATTTAATGCAAGCTTGAAGTTTGCCTTTCCAGCACCTACTGATCCTGGAACAGTTACTTCCAACTTTACTTGCTCATTTGTTACTGCGCAGGTTCCTGTTGATCCAGCTGCTGCTGAAGATCCACATTCTGCTTCAGTTGCCATTGCAGTATAGGTCTTTGTTGCAAACGCGTTGTTTGCAATGTATGACGCAATATTTGCTGCTGCAACTCCATCAGATGCTGCTGCATTTTCTCCTACAACGACCTTAACCAATGGTTGGCCGTTTGCATTTACCAACTCAGTGTCTTCAAAAGACAATCCAGCAAAAGCTACTGAGCTAGCCAATATGGTCGCACCTGCTACAAGCGCGCCTACCTTTTTTAGGTTCAATCCTTTCATTCTTTCACCTCAATTTTTTTCACCGCTGGTTTATGGGCCATACTTAACAGGACTATGCGGCGAATTCTTCCTGGCCCAAAGCCTTAAGGAAACCCCTTAAGAGACACCCCAGAATAGCACATACTATACTCGGGTGCTAACTAAGTGTTTAACACAACCTTTTTAAACATTGTGACTAATTATAAACTCCAGTTTATATAAACTTGAGATTTGTCCGTTGATTGGCGAAAAGAGGGTAAGGAAATGGACGTAGTCTTTATTATTATAAATAATATAATATGTAAGAGTGATAAATTTATTATTTAGAGTTTAATATGCGCCCCATCTTCGGCTATTATCGTATTTTTGAATATCTTGATTGCTTCCTGAAGCAATTGTGAGGCATCCCTGTATCTAGAACTTATATGAGTTAGAACTAATTGTTTTACTTTTGCTTTTTTTGCAACTCTCGCAGCATCCTCGGAAGTTGAATGATTTCTTTTCTCTGCGTCCTCATCAAATTGCGATGAAAAGGAGCAGTCATGAATTAAAAGATCTGCATTTTTTGCTGCTTCAATTACTTCTTCGCAGTATTCTGTATCTCCTGTGTAAACTATTTTTCTTCCTTTTTTAATCCACGTAATATTTTTTAGTTTGATTAATTTTTTTCCAATTTTTAATGAACCTTTCTCCTGAATTTCTCTGAACATTGGACCAGCTATTCCCAAGGATTTTGATTTTTTCTCGTCGAACTTTATCCGGTCTTTTTCCTGAATAATAAATCCAAAAGAATTTGCAACGTGTTTTACTGGAAATGCATGGATTTCAAATTCTTTATTCTCGTATAATTTTCCTTTTTTTACAGTTCTTAGTTCAACATTTTTCTTAGAAATATCTAAACCTTCTGGAGAAAAGATTTTGATGGATTTGCGAGGGAGAGTTAGTTTTATTGTTTCTAATAATCCAAAAACTCCAAGGTAATGATCTAAATGAGGATGAGTAATAAAAATTGCATTTACACTTCCATAAGAAACTCCAAATTTCATCATCTGCCTTTGCGTTCCCTCTCCACAATCAAATAGGAAAAGCTCGTTTGCATGAATTGCAATTGAGGGCATTCCCCGGTCTTTGGAAGGAACTCCTGCGGAGGTTCCGATAAAAGTAATATCAACCATAAGATAATTGAAAGACGAAACTTTTATATATAATAAGATACTTGTGTATTCATGAAAAAAATACTTTTTGTTGCGCTGGTTTCTTTGGTTCTAATGCTTGGATGCATTGGGGGATCAGAAGATAAAGGACAGGAAGTTAAAACCGAGTATAAGGAAATAACTGTTTATACTGGACAGACATTCGAGGTAGTTGTCCAGGCAGAATCACCACAGACTGGATATGATTGGGATTTTGAAATCAGTGATAATTCAGTAGTCGAGTACTGGGATCATAGTGAAACTGAGTGTTCTGTGGGTCAATCAAGCTGTAAAGAAACATTTGTATTCCATGCACTTGAGCAAGGCACTACTGAAATATGGATGATGTATCATATTCCAATTGCATCAGGTACAATAATTGAGGAGGAAAAGATTACAGTTCACGTACAATAGTTATTTTTTTTCTTTTTTATTATTTTTAGACAATTCTACAATTAGTGCATGATATTCTTTGAATAATTTTACATCTTTAGGTAGATTACTCTCGAATAGGTTTCTGTATTCATCGTATTCTTTTGATTCAAAGTTTAGATATTTTTTACAAAATCTTCTTGTGTATGCATCAATTACAAAAATTGGTTTATGAAATGCATATAAAATAATTGAATCTGCTGTTTCCTTTCCAATGCCTTTTACTGAGAGCAATTCTTCTCTCAAATCTTCAATTGAAAGTTCTTTTTCTTTACTCTTCAATTCAATCCACTTATTTGTTGCAAGCTTTAATCGCTCTGCCTTTTGCTTATAAAATCCAGAAGGTCGGATTAATTCCTCGAGTTCAGTTATATTTATTTCAAGAATTTCTTTTTCATTCAGTTTATTTGCGTTCTTCAAATTAATTATCGCTCTCTCTACATTTTTCCAATTCGTATTTTGAGTGAGAATTGCACCAACAACTACTTCGTAATTAGAACCAGCTGGCCACCAGTGCTGAGAGCCGAATTTTTTTAGGAGTTGTGTGTAAAGTAAGAAAATTTTTTTCATATAAAGGAATAGATTGAAAAATAATTAAAAACTAATCACTTCCTCTTCTGAAAACACAAATTGCGCACTGCTCTCCAACAAGTTGAGCTTCTTGCTCAAAACCAAACCTTCCCATCTGCCCCTTTAATTCATCTAAGTCATATTTTCGTGAAAAGGAAACACGTGTATCTCCAACATAACCAGAGATTATTCTATTCTGCCGATCAAGTTCAACATGAAACCTAGCAGGCGTACCACCTGCACGTTCATATGGAGCGCTAACAAATGCCTCAACAAATCGATTATCTTTATATAAACTGTGGAGATATTCAAGTTCTCTCGTACTTCTCACAATATGAACCCCTACTATTATTGCATCAGCTCCCAGCTCTACTGCTCGGCTAATCAACGCATCCTGATCCTCAAAATTACCAAGTACATTTCCCAATAGAATATGTACATGAAGGGGATGCCCTTTATATGGAGGACGACAAAAGTCCTCAGGAACAAGATCCTCAAAAAGCAGGTTATAACCCTTGAAATCAACATGACCGAAGAGACCCCGCAGCAAGCTGCGCGGTATACCTCAT
>CAYYPF010000046.1:0-8400 GCA_964473475.1 Microcaldota archaeon
AAAAACAATCCACATCAAACAATGTTTGATGTATGCGAACCGCGTTTTTTCTTAGATTCGCCATACCAGTCTCTGACTGGTGGTTTTTGACACAGCCATTCGGTAAGATCTCGCAAAGTTGTTCTCTGGATTCACTCAACTCTTTTAAAAAGAGTTGTTTCTCTGCCGACTTTGCGATAAACTTAAAAATACTAACCTGAGAGTAATTAATTGGTTCCAAATATGTATGAAACATTCAAGGTAGACTCAAAAAAAGAAGAAAAGACTGAGGAAAAGAAAAAACCCCATATCTTTCGTACTTTGGATAGTGAACAAGTTGAAATAAAAAAAGTCTCAATTGATGATTTAGAAGAATCTGTAAAATTACTTAGTGCAAATGGATATGAGGTTACTGGAAAAGAAATCGAATATATCCTAAAAGATGGTTTGAGTTTTGGAGCGTATGTAGGACGAATTCTGGTTGGTTTAGGATTGAGCTGGAAAACCTGTTTTGATCCAAAGAAAATAATCATGGTTGATGGCCAGCCAAATGCTATTTATTTAGAAGATATGGTTATTTCGCTTGCATATGAAGGTGCAGGCATACGCGGAATGATTTTGCACGCAAGGGAGCAGGAAGCTCTTCGCATTGGACTTCTTTATTCCATTGCGTACATTTCAGAAGATCTTCCACAAGAAGGATTAGAAGATTACATTACTGAACGGGGAAAAAAGATGAGCAAATTATATATGCTTGAGAAATACCAGTTTTACGAAACTAAACACGGAATGCTTGCAGTAAAGGTATTCTAGTTGTATTCTATCTTCTCAGGCATTTAGCAGTTTTACTTAGTATAAACGAAGAACGCTCTTTTCTGTATTGCTTATTGACCGCTCAGTTTGAATTGGGCGATACTAAGATTTAAATTTTCAATGTATTTAGAGGTTTATAATGAAAAAACTTATAATTTTATTTTTACTATTCGGAATCTTCTTTTCCTGCAGCGGTTCTGTTTCCAGCTATCTTCTTGCAGTAACCAGTGACCAGGGAGCATTAGTTGGAGTAGAAGTTTCTCTTTCAAAAGGAACTGGTGACATCTATGTTTCAATTGACCCTCCAGTTGGCATGTCTACCCAGGATTCAATAAAAACTGCAGTTGATTATGCCTTCTTACTTTCAGGAGAACCCCTTAATGACTGTAATGTTCACGTAAAATTCCAAAATAGCGCAGAGTATATAGAAGGTCCAAGTGCAGGAGGCGCAATTACTGTGTTTCTATTCTCTCTGCTTGCTGACCATCCAATTCGTGAGGATGCACTCATGACCGGAGCAATTTCTCAGTTTGGAACCTTGGGTCCAGTTGGAGGAATATATGAAAAATCCATAATTGCAATAGATAATGGATACAAATATGTTCTTCTACCTAAACTTTCAGTGCATGAGAAGGTTCTGCTCTCTGAACTCAAGTCAAGGTATGATATACAATTTATAGAAGTCTCCACAATCCAGGAAGCAATTGATTTTATGGTTTATAATGTGGAAATCAATGAGTCCCTAAATGTTTTTGAACCAGAAAAAATCTTTGAAGTCAGCCCGTATAACTATACAGATGAAGATCTGGAATCCTTTAGTTCCATTTCCCTAGATATGATTAAGAAGGAAAAATCTCTGCTTGCTTCTTACTCTCCTCCAGAAGGTTTGGAGAGCCTTAAAATTTATTTCTCAAAAGAAATTGAGAACCAGGAAGCCCTTGCAGATAATGGATATGTATTTACCTCTGCAAATTCTGCATTTTTAAATTATATTGAGCTTGCTACAATTGCAAATGCAGAAAATTTAGATTTAGAATCCAAAAAAAATGAAGTAGAATCCTGTCTCAGTTCCCTTCCACAGGTAAAGAAGACTAAGGAAAATTTTGAATGGGTAATTTCTTCTGAATTAAGGGAATACTGGGCAAAAAGGCAGATTGATTCAATTATTTTAGAAGGTCCAATGCTTAAGGAAGAGAAATATATTTTCTATAACAATCTAATGTACGCAGATGCCTGGTGCGAAGTTGCAAAATCCTTAAGGGAAAAATCCAAGGAATTTTCTAATGGCCAGGAAATAAACGATACAATCTGGAAAAACCTTTATGACCAGATTGTACTAACTGTCGACCAAGGAATGGTTTCTGAGGAATATTCTGATCATTTAGATAGCTCTTCTATGCTCTATGCTGATGGAAAATATGGAGCTGCGATTTATGATCTTTTATTTGCAGTTGAAATGAGCAATGCTGCTGACGAAGCAGATGAAATGGCTGAAGAAGTTCTCTTAGCTAATATTCAGAAATTCTCTAACTCTCCAGCTACTTCTCTTTGGGGAAAAATCTATCACACTCAAGGGGCATATTTAGCCCAAGGAGATATTCCAAGTGCTTATACTTCTTATAATATATTCAAATATTCCCAAGCTTTAGATTCAGTTACACAAGAGATGATTGCCCTGCTTCCAGAACAAAAGGAAGAATCACTTGTAAATGGAATTCTGGATAACAACTGCCAGATTTCCTATGGGATACTAGCACTTGCATTTTCAGTTTTCTTACTAAGGCGCAATTGTTAATTCGTTTCAGTGTTACATATTACAGACAAAGCTTCCTTCTGTATTTAGAGGTTCTACTTAGTACATACCAAGAGAGCTTTCCACTGTGCTACTGTCGTACCAACAGTATTCAGCCCCATGAGCAAATGAACTTTCTTACGGGGCTGAACACTGTTGCCGCTCAGTCTGGTCTGGGCAATACTCATGTTTTTAGTTTGCAATGGGATAGATTCGAGCACATTTAAAAAAATATCCCCTCATAGCTATTTTCTAGTGATCCCATGGTAATTCTCAAACCTGATCAAAATGACCGAAAATCAACCCCTTCCTTCCAAATTATAAGCCCTCAATTCGCTAATGATGAAATCAATGTAAAAGATATTGCTAACTTTCTCTCTTATAAAAAAGTTGAAGCTGAACTGAAATTCAAAAAAGATTATTTGAAATGGAAGGGATCAACAAATTCTGCATTAATGAATTCTCTGGAAACAGAACTAGTTCTAGTTCAGGCAGAACTTAGTGAGATTAAAAGAAAACTAGATTCCCATGCTGATGAGATTGTTTATCCGCATATGGATAGGCTTGAGGAACTTAATTCTCAAATAAATTCTTTCAGTAAGGCAGAAATATTTGAGGCAATGAAAGTAAAGGATGGACCTTTATTTGAACTTTTAAAAGAACGAGGCGCACTCCTAAAAATGGTTATAGATAGGCGCGAGGATATTTCCCGTATAAATATTTTCTTAATGAGCCTTCCAAAGAAGGATAAGCAAAATCTTTCAAAAGCAATAAGGGATAGTTCAAGTTTTAAGGAATCAGCTTTGGATTATATAAAAGATAAAGACATTAGACGATCTTTTGGAAGAATTCTCTCCAGATTCGGTTTTGCAATTTCTGAAGAGTATGTTCCGTTTAAAGAAACCCAGGTTTCCCTGGATGAACGTACAATCTGGGTTCCAGCTGAGTATGTGGAAAAAATAAACAAGTTAAATGAAAAACTCCTGATGCTCTCCAGGAAAATGCAGCACAAGAATGCTGAAAGGCAAATAAGAGACTTTGATCGTGAGGAAGAAAAGGACTATGCCTCAGTCCAGAGCAATTACCTCTCAGCAATAAAGGAAAGGGATGATATTCTAAAACTATTTGCAGATAAGGACCCAACTTTTAGGAAATAAAATTATACGTATTTGTTAAATTATACGGGTGATTAAATGGAGAACACCATAACTCTTAAGGCGCTGAAAGGAACATTCAAGACCAACAAGAGCATGAAGCAGATTAGAAAAGAAATAGATAACTAGAGAGTATATTTTTTTTACATTTTTTTACTCACATATGCCCCATCACGCGTATACCCAAACTTATAGTAATATTCTCTAACCCCAACCCCGCTTATAATTACCATCTTCTTCTTTCTAAATTCCTTTTTTGAAATTCGTTCAGCTTCCTTTAGCAATCTATTTCCAAATCCAGTATGCTGAACCATATAACCAGGTCTAGAGTCCGACAGAAACAGCAGTTTCTGTGGATCCGTGAACGAAGCGTCGTTCACTTGGTCCTGGGTCTTGGAGGTCTTGAATTTTGGATTTTGTTTCTCTATTTCAATTTCCTTTCCATATACATGCAATTCCCGTATAATTGCACTTTCCAGAGTAATTTCTTTCCGGTGTTCCTTGCCCAATTTAGGAATCCTCATTCTTATGAATCCAATAATCATTCCTTCCTCATTTTCAAAATATAAGAAGATCTCCTTCCCTTTACTTGCCTTATAATCCATTCTCTTTAGTTTTGTTTTTCCTAATTTTCCCCTCAGTAATCCAATCTCCTTAAACCTTATTTCATTGCTTTTTGTTTTTGTATTCTTCATTCTCTGCTCAAGTATTTGCCTCAAATTGCTTTTCCGTACTCCCTCATTAATCAATTGAGAAGGAATATCCCTTTGTATTCTCATAATCCTTACATATGGGGGAACCACCTTGTAAAGTTCGCTCAAAATTTCAATAGTTTCCTCAGTATCTAGTGGTTTATACTCTTTGCGTTCCTTCATTTTCCAAAGTTCAGTGCCTTCCATTACCAGCGTTGGATAGACCTTCAGCATATCTGGTCTGAATTCCTCTTTTTCAAATACTCTTCCAATCATTCGAATATCCTTTTTCTTATTTGATCCAGGCAATCCAAGCATTAAATGATAACAAACCTTCAATCCAGCATTCTTTGCCCTTTCTGTTGCTTCAATTACATCCTGAACTGTATGCCCTCTTTTAATTTTCCTATACATCTCATCATTTGGATGTTGCACCCCAAATTCAACCCTGGTGCACCCAAATTCCAATACTCGATTCAGTTCTTTTTTTCCAAACACATCTGGCCTGGTTTCAATTGTAAGCCCAACCATCCTATTTTTCGCTCGTTCATTTCTCTTCTTAGCATCTTCAATTGTTTTACTAGAGCTTCCATTCAGTCCATCATAAATTCTTTTCACAAACCATTTTTGATATTTTAAAGGAGTCTGAAGAAAGGTTCCACCCATTAAAATCACTTCACATTTATCTGTAGGATGCCCATTCAATTTATACTGCTTCAATCTAATTTTAACTTGTAAAAATGGATCAAACCCGCAACTCCTTGCCCTTCTTGCAGCAGGTTCTTCCCCAGTATAACTTTTAGGTGCTTTTCCAGTATACGGGCAATATATACATTTTCCCTTGCAGGAGCCAATTGGCTTAATCATTACTGCAATTGGAGAAACTCCAGAAAGGGTTCTCATTGGCTTTCTTAGGAGCAGCCCCCTAATCTCTTTAGTTAACTTATTATTTGGAAAATTCCCAATAATTTCCGTATTCTTCATTGGGCCAGATAAGGAGAATTTTTTTGAAGAATCTCTCTTTAATTTTTCAAGATCTGATTCTCCAGCAATTAGCCTATTGATTATATATTTTATTTCAGTCCGCACGCACCTTTACCCTTTCACCATAAATTAGATAGCAGTCCCATTACTGCATAAATCGGCCCTTCAATTACTGGGAATATAAGTGTTCCATGATTTGTTGCTTCATAATCATTAGGAACACTTGATAGAACCTTGAGAGTAACATCCTGTTCCTTAATTATAATTGAACTTGAGGTTGATTCCACGATTATTTTTGGATTGAATGTTTCTTCTTCATTTGATGCAATTTCATAAGGAATAATCTTAGAACTCATTCCAGCTACATAAATGTATTTTTTGAATATCCATCTCTTCACATTCTCGCTTCGTAATTCAAAAACATCACTTGCACTTCCTTTATTTGTAATTGTAATTTGAAATTTTGCTGGCTGTTCAGCTCCAGTTTCTATATTTATTGGAGCAACCTGAAGATCCATAATATCATGAATTACATTTACATTTACAGTGAAGCTAATGTTTCCAAGCATTTCTTTGTTGTCTTCATCAAGTATATTAATTGTTGCAGAATATTTTCCTTCTTTTGCATCCTTTGCTGCAGTAATTGTAACCTGAAGAGGATTATCATATAATTTGCTTTCTGTGCTTTTCCATCCCTCTGGAAGATTCGTAGCTAATGCAAAATCGTAATCTCCTCCAGTTCCGAATTTTCCTCCAATATAAACTCTTCCTGCAATATCTATGGAGATTGTCTGCCCTGGGCCAATAGTCCCAATATTTATTTTTTCTCCGCCATTAATTTCAACTGTAACTGGTTCAACCAATTGTACAGCATAAACAGAGCAAACACTAATCAAAAATAGCAATAGAACAAACTTCGCATTCATAATATTCACTTCGATTAGCTATATACGATTAGTTATAAAAATGCTTCGAGCGTATCGCAAATTAACTTATATACACTCCGCCGCAACTATTCCTGAGTATTTCTTTGGGATGTTGCTTTAGTGCTTCCAGCGATTCTACAAAACGAATCGCTGTCTCGCACGTTCGGGAACTAGGTGCGACTATAATTTTAAACTATAAGAATGCTTCAACATCTTTTCTTTTTTTCTTTTCCCTTTCCTCAAATTTCCTTGCCTGATCTGCAAGCGGCTCTCCTTTTTCAACTTTCCTGGAAGTCCTATCCCTTATTTCTACAAAAATCGGGTGCTTAGTTGCTTCTCCAACTATAATTCCCTCCCCAACATTCAGAGAAGTAATGCTCTTGAGCATCCTGGAATCTATTCCCTCTGAACTCTCTTCTATATGCCTAAGATCATTAGGATTAGTTATCCTTAGAATTATATGGGTATTACACTGGGAAAGTGCAGTTGTGCTTAGATTTACTGGCCTCTGGGAGATTAAACACAAGCAGGCTCCGAATTTTCTTCCCTCTCTTGCAATTTTTTCAATAACTGGTTTAGAAATATTTGAATATTTATCTAATTTTTCAGTTGCAAAATTATGCGCTTCTTCCACAAGGAATAAGAATGGGGGAATCTTTTCTTTTTTTCTTAATGAGAATAATTTCTTTGCAATATAAGAAACAATCATTCTTTTTTTCTTCATATTATCCAGATCACTTAAATCCAGAATAAGCATTTCCCCAGCCTTCACATCCTCAGCTAGTTTTGGATTCTGCTTCTTTGAAATAATCCTATACCCTCTTAATTCCTGAATCATTCTTCTCAATGGTTCCATTATATTCGGTTTTGAGGAGGATCTGAGTATTCGTTCATTCAGGTCCTGAAGCCCATACATTTTTTGCTCATCCCTCATTTCCCTTCTCATGTCTTTCATAATTTCCGTAAGCACAGACCTTCCAGCTAATGTACTTTCTGGGAACCATTCAAAAATATCATTCGGACCCAAGCTCCTGAACGGAATCTTAATATTATTTCCCTCTACGATTTTTACTTTTCTTCCATATTTTGGATCACTCTTAAATCCAATATACTCCCCATGAATATCTACAACTACAATTGCAATTCTTCCATCTTTTTCTTCCCTATTCAATAATTCCTCTATAAGAATTGCTGAAAGATGGCTCTTTCCTGCTCCACTCATTGCTAGAATAGCCACGTGTTTTTGAAGTAATTTTGTAAGATCTAAATTAACATTAATCTCATGATGCTGGAGTTTTCCTATGTGTATCCCTCCGCTCTCCTGGAATCCCAAGAATTTTCTGAGCATATTTTCATCTGCATTCTTTACCTTTGAGCCTGGGTATGGAGGCAAGGAATTCGCAGTGAATTTTCCATTTACAAATGTTCCCAAGGTTTTAGTTCTTGCAATTAGGTATTCCCACTCACTTATTGGAAAATTCTCTCCCATTGAGCCAGCTCGTTCGTACTCAGCAACACTTTCTGCTCGCTCAAAATACCTATTTGCCCTTGTAAGTTCCTGTATATAACCAAAAACAGTTCCCTCTTCACTCTCTGTTTGGACAAACTTGCCTTTTTTTACCATATTTTTGTTTTTTGGATCAACTACAAATGAGAATTCATAAGTTGAAGGGCTTCCTTCTAAAGAAATAACAATTCCGACTTCACTCATGATTCTCTATTATACAAATTATAATAAAAATCTTCTTATTTAATTTATTTTCTGCTACCAATAAATCTCTCATATTGCTTATGGTCGCCTATAAAATAAAAAATTCTTTTCTTGGATATCTCATCTGAGACAAAACAAACACGGTATTGTCCAATCTCATCAACAAAAAACCGAACTCCTAATTTTTCATGCCTGAACCCTGAAACTGGAAAACTCGAATATTTCTCTTTACGTTTTAGAAATCGTTTCTTGATTCACAAATTGTGGGTTTGATATCCCGCTGCTTGCAGCGTCCACAATTTGTGAAGATGTGACCGAATGAGGCACTTCAAGAACGTCGTTACGTTCT
>CAYYPF010000047.1:0-8068 GCA_964473475.1 Microcaldota archaeon
ACGCAAGGATGCAGATATGGACAATAATGAGCGACCTGGAATCCCTCAAGGGCTAAATATTGTTGAGGAACTCCAGAAAAAAGGAATGAGAATAAGCATTGAGGCAGAAGTTTTTTTAAAAGAAAATGAAAGAAAGAAGGATCTTCTTGAGAAAATTATTTCCTTGAAAAAAACATTCATTGAAAAGAAAGACATTGAAGAGATGTTCAAGAATCTTGAGGAAGAAAAATTAGAAATAGTTGTAAATAGGCAGGCTAGTTTTAGACCAATTGCAAAAGAGTACGAGAGCAAAATAGAGGTACTGCATAAAAAAGAGGTTACTGGAAAATCAACAACCACTGGAGGGGTAGAGGATTTTGTTAATTATTTTCAAGATAGGTATAGAAAATTATCTGTACTAATAAGAAAAACTACCTCCAAGTATCCAAAGGTTTCCATAGGAGAGGTAAAAAAGAGCCTTAATGATAAAGTTACACTTATTGTGATTATTACAAATATACAAAAAACAAAAAAAGGAAACATTCTAGTAGAAATTGAAGATCTAACTGGACAGTTTAAAGCAGTACTCTCAATGAATGATGATAAGCTCAAGAAAAAAGCAGAGTGCTTATTGCTTGATGATATTGTTGCATTGGAAGGAAAGGTCCTTGATGCATTCTTAATTGTAGAGGATGTTAACTGGCCAGATCTGCCTGTAACCAGAGAAAGAAAATATTCTGAAAATGACCTTGCAGTAGCATATCTCTCAGACATACATTTTGGAAGCAAATATTTTATAGAGGAATATTTAGAGAGATTCATAGATTGGGTAAACGGAAGGAGCGGAGCACAGGAACTTGCATCTAAATTAAAGTATATTACAATTGCAGGAGACATAGCAGATGGAATCGGGGTCTACCCAAATCAGGAGAAAGAACTTGTTGTTCTGGATGTTTATAAACAATATAAATTATTTGATGATTTTGTGAGCAGACTACCAGACTATATTACAGTGATTATTACACCTGGAAACCACGATGCAGTGAGAAGGGGAGAACCTATGCCTGCAATGGGAAAGGATCTTGTGCAATCAGAGGTTGTAAGCTTGGGTAATCCATCTTCTGTAGTGATTGAGGGATTGAAGCATCTTTTATACCATGGAACTTCTATGGATTCTATGATCTCAGCCCTTGGATATTTGAGCTACAAAAAACCTGAGAAGGTTATGGAAGAGTTTCTAAAGAGGAGGCATCTTTCTCCTATTTATGGTGGAAATCTTATTATTCCGGAAAAAGTAGATTATTTGGTAATTGATGATGAGCCGGATGTAATGCATGTTGGGCATATTCACAAGAATGGTTATGGGTATTATAGGGGAACATTGCTCATAAACTCAGGAACCTTCCAGGCAAGAACAGAATTTCAAATAAAACAGGGACATATTCCAACCCCGGGATTAGTTCCAGTTTATGAGATGAAAAATGGGAGATTAAAAACACTGGATCTTACGGTCAGTTAGAAGTATATGTAGAAAATAATCCAGAATATAATTAGGAGTATAATCCGAATAAAAAGGGAGCAAATGGAATATTTTGAGGAACTGGAAAAAGGATTACGGGAATGCCATAGAATAGCCAGCGAAGCAAGGGCAAAAGGATTGGATCCTGAGAGAAATATAGAGATAAAAATAACTACGGATGTTGCATCCAGAGTGGAAGGAATTGTTGGCCCAAAGGGAATTGAGAACATAATTAGAGAAATGGAAGCTAATGGAATGTCTAGACAGGATATTGCATTTAAAATTACAGAAAAAATTTCAAAGGGAGAAATTATCCAAGGAAATAAAGAACAACTAATTGACCAGGCAGTTAGGACAGGACTTGCGATTCTCACTGAAGGAGTGCTGGTTGCACCTACTGAGGGAATTGCAAAAATAAAAATCCGTGAAAATCCTGATGGAACAAATTATATTGCAGTATACTATGCAGGACCAATCAGAAGTGCTGGAGGAACAATTGTAGCGCTTAGTGTAATACTTGCAGATGTTGCAAGAAAGACAGCAGGAATAGGAGATTACAGGCCATTGGATACAGAAATAGAAAGGTATGTGGAAGAAGTAAATATTTACGAAGCAAGAGTAGCACACCTCCAGTATAAGCCCTCAGATGATGATGTACGGGTGATTGTACGGAATTGCCCGGTTTGTATAGATGGGGATCCTACTGAAGAGGTAGAAGTTTCAGTTCATAAAAATTTAGCGCGGGTTGAAACAAATAGAATACGCGGGGGAATTCCGCTTGTAGTCTGCGAAGGAATTGCACTAAAGGCACAAAAGGTTCTAAAATATACAAAGAAACTGGATCTTAATTGGACATGGCTGGAACAAATAATTAAAATAAAAGTAAAGGAAGATAGGGTCGAAATTAAACCTGATGATGGATATTTGGAAGGGCTGGTTGCTGGAAGGCCGGTATTTGCATACCCATCAAAAAAAGGTGGGTTCAGATTAAGGTATGGAAAAACAAGAACAAATGGAATAATGGCCAAAAGCATTCATCCAGCAGTAATGCTTATCCTGGATAATTTTCTTGCATACGGAACGCACATGAAGATTGAAAGGCCTGGAAAAGGATGCATAGTTACCTCTTGTGAGGAAATTGAGCCTCCTGTTGTAAGACTAAAAAATGGAAGAGTAATGAAAGTAAGGACCATTCAACAAGCAAAAGAGATCAAGGAGCAGATAGAAAAAATACTTTTTCTTGGGGATATTGTAAGCACACATGGAGATTTTTTGAAGAGCAATCATCCGCTTATTCCAGTTGGCTACTGCCAGGAGTGGTGGAGAAAAGAAGTTGAGGCAAAGGGGTTAAGTTCTCCGGAATTTACTGATGTGAAAAAAGCATTTGAATACTGCAAGGAAAAGGAAGTCCCATTGCATCCTGATTACTTGCTGTTTTGGGATTCTATAAGCATTGAACAACTAAAAGAACTGGTTGAATGGATTAAAAAAGGGACAATTACCTCGAATGAGGAGAAGATTGAAAGATTAGAACTCTTGAATGGTAAGGAAAAGGAAATTCTTGAGGAATTATTAGTTGAGCATTTAATAGAAGAGGGGAAAGTTGTACTTGAAAGCAATGAGGCGTATTCTTTACTGCTAACTTTGGGGGCAATTGAGAATAATCAAATAAATACACAAAAAATTGAAAAGATTCTTGAGGAAAATGGCGAAGCAGGAGTACTTTCAGTTTTAACTAAAGCATCTTCTGTAGAAATAAGGGCAAAAGGAAGGGCGTATATAGGTGCAAGAATGGGAAGACCTGAAAAGGCCAAGGAACGGGCAATGGATGGAAATCCAAATGTTCTTTTTCCAACAGGTTCTCCGAATAATCGAAGCATATTGAAAAGGTATAAGGATGCAAAGGAAGTTGCTGGAGGAAAACGAATAAACCTAGAGCTTGTGAGGTACAGATGCAAAAATTGCTCGAATATTACAATATATGCAAGCTGCGAACTTTGTGGAGGAGAGTGCGAAATCCAAAAGATCTGCAGAAAATGCAACAAAGTAGTTAGTACAGACGTTCATTGTGAAGCAGATACTGTACATTATGACCGAAGGCCAGTGGATTTAATATCACTAATCGACAGAATGAAGAAGAAATTAGGATTCCTGCCCGAGGATTTGAAAGGAGTTAAAGGACTGAGCAATAGGGAAAGAGTTCCGGAAAGGCTGGAGAAAGGAGCAATTAGGGCAAAGCACGGAGTTTATGTATTCAGGGATGGAACAAGCAGATTTGATGCAAGTGATGTTCCGCTTACGCATTTTAAACCAAATGAAATTGGATTGGATTTAGAAAAGGCCAAGGAATTGGGATATGAAAAAGACTACTTGGGAAAAGAACTTATTAATGGAGAACAGATTGTTCCATTAAGAGTTCAGGATATACTTATTGCGAGGAATGGCGCTGAATATTTTATGCGTGTTGCAAATGCAATTGATGATATGCTTGTAATGATTTACGGGATGCCGGCGTATTATAATGTAAAGAAACCTGAGGAAATGATTGGAAAACTCTGCCTAGGGCTTTCTCCGCATACTTCAGCTGCAGTTTTGTGCAGGATTATTGGATTTACAGATGCAAATGTTGGTTATGCTCATCCGTTCTTTCACAATGCAAAAAGGAGAAATTGTTTTGATGGCGAAACAAAAATACCCGTCCTAAAAGACGAAAAATGGGAAATGAAACGGATACGGGACATCGTTGATAACAATTTAACCGAAAGGATAGAGCAGGATAGTTTTGGAACGCAGCATAATACTATATGTGGAATGAAAACGCTTAGTTTCAACCAAGATACCAAAAAATTCGAGATTCGGGAAATAGTTGCTGTTTCAAAACATATGAATCCTAGAAAAATGATTGAACTAGAAACAAGCAGCGGACGAAAAATAGTAGTAACTCCTGATCACCCATTTCCATCCAAAAAAGGAAAACTTAATGCAGAGAACATAGACGAGTTGATGATCCCGAATGAAATAAATATCGACGAAGGAAAAAATGCAGATAAGATAATAAAGAAACTATTAGCTGGATGCGAGGGAACACGGATAAACAAACACGGTCAATGTTTTTTTGATAGTGTAAAAAGAAAAAGAGAGATTATCAGGAAGGATCCATATTCGTATTCTCTTACTGTTTCTCCGCATCATACTATAATTGCAAATGGAATTGTTGCACACCAATGCGACGGGGACGAGGACGGGATAATGCTGCTTATGGACGCGCTCCTTAATTTCTCAAGGCATTATTTAAATGAAAAAAGAGGAGGAACAATGGACGCTCCAATTGTTCTTAGTGTGAAATTGAATCCAAAAGAAATTGATGATGAGGCATTTTGTATAGAAATTGTGGATAGTTATCCATTAGAGTTCTATAAGGCATGCGAGAACTATGCTGCTCCGCATTCAGTAAAATTAAGGAAAGTGGAGGATATACTTGGAAAAGAAGAACAGTATGAACACCTTCCATTCACGCTTCATTCAAGATCTATTGATGAGGGGAATACGAAAAGTGCATATGTTGAATTGGGATCAATCCCAGAAAAAATAGCAATGGAATTTGCCCTTGAAGAGCGGTTAAAGAACGTAGAAATAAGGGACATTGCAAAAAGATTAATCCTCTCTCACTTTATTCCGGATATTTACGGAAATTTAAGATCGTATTCAAGACAAACATTCAGGTGCGTAAACTGCCATAGTATTTATAGAAGAGTACCGCTTGTAGGCAAATGCATAAAATGCAATGGGAATCTTACGCTCACTATTCATAAAGGCGGAATAGAAAAATACCTTAAAATCTCAAGAGAACTCACTGAGAAATATGATCTTCCGGTTTATTTGAAGCAAAGACTGGAGCTTGTTGAAAAAGAAATAAGAAATATATTCGAAAACGATAAGGTAAAGCAAACAGGGTTATGGGACTTTGTTTAGAAAAATTATTTTCGAAGTACTGGCTAGTAATATGCCGGCGCGAATGCGCCTAAAGCAGTGAGCTAAAGTAATATCTAGTCCATTGCGGCTAGCGAACCCAAGTATTTCTAAGAGAGCTGGGATTTCGCTTGAAGAACTTAAAATAAAAAATAAGAAAAAAATAAGAGAATAAAAGAAAAAAAATAAGAAAAAAGAATAAAAAATTAGTTCTTTACAAATTGCGTTGCTAATTTTGAAAGCAATGGGATGTAGCCCCATTCCTTTCTAAGTGCGCTGAATGCTAGATATAATGTAATCACTAGAACGAATAGTGAAACAACCAATATTGTTTCTCCTAAGGGGAATATGGAAATGCTTCCATTTGGAACATTGTCTTGCAAAACATAGAATAGCAAGGAAACAACAACTCCGTAAAAGAATGCCTGCATTGCATGGAACTTTGTGAAACGATCTCCCCTGATTAAGTAAATCAATACTGCAACAACTGCTCCAATTCCCAGCATTAATGGATTTAAAAGCTGGAAAAGATAAGAAAGAGCTGCGAATATTGAATCCCCTTCTTTTTTCTCTGTTGAAGATGGCTTCATAGAAATAATGTCTGTCTTTGGCTGTGCAATTATTCTGCTAACAGGTTTTAGTGTTTTCTTTTTAGTTCTAACTCCTTTTTTATTTTTTTTAACCGGCATAAAGAATCTTCTAATGCAACGCTTTTAAAGGTTAGTGTTCGTCAGATATTCTAAAGGAAAAAGCGGTATCTGAGTATGAAAGTATATGATTCATTAAGTGGAGAGAAAGAGGAATTCGCACCAGTAGAACCTGGAAAAGTAATCATGTATGTATGCGGGCTTACTCCTTATGATGATGCACATTTAGGGCATGCGAGAACATATATTGCATTTGATATTATCAAGAGATATTTGATTTATAAAAAATACAAGGTAACGCATATTCAGAATATTACTGATGTGGAAGATAAGATAATCAATCGAGCAAAGCAAGTAAAAAGAAATCCAGTTGAACTTGCAGAGGAGTTTCACAAAAAAGCAATGAAATTATTCGATCAATTGAATATTCTTAAGGCAGATTATTACCCAAAAGTAAGCGAACATATGAAAGAAATAGTTGGGATTATTGAATTATTGAAAAAAAAAGGATATGCTTACGAAAGTTCAGATGGAATTTATTTTGATGTTTCTAAATTCAAGGAATATGGAAAACTCTCCAAGCAGAAATTAGACAAACACATAGAAAGCGATAGGCAGGGAGAGGATAAGGAAAGTCCGGAAGATTTTGCTCTTTGGAAAAAAGGAAAAGATATAATTAATTTTGAAAGCCCTTTTGGAGAGGGAAGGCCTGGCTGGCATATTGAGTGTTCTGCGATTGGAACAAAATATGCAAAAAGAACTATAGATATACATGGAGGGGGAAGAGATTTAATGTTTCCGCACCACGAGAATGAAATTGCACAATCAGAAGCTGCATATGAAAAGCAATTTGTAAAGTATTGGATGCATACAGGATTCATTACTGTGAACGGAGAAAAAATGAGCAAGAGCCTTGGAAATTTCATTACGATTAAGGAAATTTTATCCAAACATGATCCAAATGGAGTTCGACTTTTCTTTGCACTGACTCACTATAAAAGTCCAATAGATTATTCAGAAAAGGAGATTGAGGCTGCAGAAAAAACAGTAGAACGAATTTTTGGAACTGTAGAAAGATTGCAGGAACAAGATAAGAATGGAACAGTAGGGAAGGAAAAATTTGAGAAGTATGTGAATGATTTTTATATGTGGATGGATAATGATTTTTCCACTCCAGAAGCACTTGCATCTTTATTCGGGCTGATCAAGGAATTGAATATCGCACTGGATAAGGAAGGGTTGGGTAAGGAAACAAAGAAATATTTAGAAATAGAAATGAAAAATATTTTTGATATTCTTGGACTTAAGAAAGTTGAAAAAACACTTGAGGGAAGGAGAGAACAAATTGAGAATTTAGCTAAAGAATTTGAAGTGAATGTAGACAAGGATCTGAAAAAAATGATTGATAGTATAATTGAACAGAGGGAAGAAGCGAGAAAGAATAAAGAATTCTCAAAGGCAGATGCAATAAGAAATAAACTTAAGGACTTGGGAATTGAATTAGAAGATAATCCAAAGGGAGCAAAATATAAGATTGTATAAAATAATTAGGATACACAAAAAAGATGTGATTTTATGAAAAAAATAGCATTAACTGGCGCAGCTGGTTTTATTGGATCAAATATAACTGAAAAATTAGTTGAAAAAGGATATGAGGTAACTGCAATAGATAATATGCACACTGGAAGCGATGAGAATTTAATTAAAGTAAAGGATAAAATCAATTTTGTAAAATCAGATAGTGGAGATTTTTTCAAGAACACTCAGGAAAAATTTGATCTAATCTGCCACCAGGGAGTTTATTCTTCCTCCCCAATGTATCGGGATAATCCGCACCTAACTTCAAAGGCAGTAGATGAATTTATTTCTATTCTAGAATATGCAAAAAAACATAAAACCAAGATTGTATATGCCTCTACGTCTTCAATTTATAATGGATTTAAACCTCCGCATA
>CAYYPF010000048.1:0-1547 GCA_964473475.1 Microcaldota archaeon
TAGAAATACTCGTTTCTTGGAACATCGCTGCTTCTCTAATTATAAACAACGAGTGCTCTCTTCAGTATAACCAATGACCGCACAGCCGTTTTTATTTTCTCTCTCTCTTTCCAAGTGAAAATATTCTCAAAATCAGATAAACCAAAATTAAATGTGCAATCCTCTTTCTAATTGCTTCGTACTTCTGAATAGGAATAATTGGTTTTATTGGTTCAACTATTCTCTTAACTAGTGTTTTTATTTTTTCAAATACACCCACAAGTCGTATTTTTATTCTTTCAAAACTCTCCTTTATTTGCACTTTCAAATTTTCAACTTTTTGCTCTACTTTAGCCATTATTTTTTGCAATTTAATCTTAGTATAATTCAATATAAAATTATTCTCAATTTTTTCTTTTAAGTAGTTTTTTATTTTCTCAAATTTAAACAGTTCCTTTACAAATACAATGAATTGTTTTACTTCTTGTTTTATTTCACTCTCTAGTTTCTGCATTGCAATTTTGAACTGCCCAATTATTCTCTGAACCTTTTCCTTACTTAATTTCAATTCCTTAGCTAAAAATTGTTCAACCTTTGCAAACAATTGCTTTGGAACCTCAAATGTTCTCTGAATCCGTTCAACTGCTCTCTCTGTTCTTGTTTTTTCACTTTTTTCCTGTCCAAACTTAGGAAGTTCCTTTTTCTTAGGATCCTCTTTTTTACCTTCACTTTTCTTTTCCTCTTTATTAGGAGTTTTCTTCTCAGCTGGTTTTTCCTTTTTTGATTCAAACTTTTTCTTAGGCTCATCTACTTCTTTTTTAGCTCCAGATTCCTTTGATTTTTCCATTCTCTTTTCTCTCTCAGATTCAAAATCAATTACTTTTCCTGAATCTTTCTTGGGCTCTTCCTTTGTGTTACCCTGCTCTTTCTTAGAATCTCTAGTATCTCTTTCTCCTTGATAACTATCTTTTTTATCCCTAAATCCAGTTTCCCTAGTTCCTTCTGATTCTCTTGGAGGTCTAAATAATATCATGTCTCCTTCTTCCCTTTTCGCTCCAACACTAATATCAACCTTACTAATTCCTTCAGTTCCAATCTCTCCTTTTGCTTCTGGAACTCTAAACTGAACAACATTATCTACTGGAGCATCAATTTTAGTTCTCTGAACCCTAGGATTAGAATCTTCAATTTCCTCAATTTCTCCAAACCCATACATTCTTCCATATAATTTTCTAAAAGTTGGATCCATTATACAACGGAGTATCATGTTCTCTTCTTCAGAAATTCTAATAACATCAAATCTGGTATTGACCTCTTTTTTCCTTACTCCATCATACTCAGAATAATTTACAAGTAGAATTCCCTCTCCATTGGTCTTTCCATGCTCCCTGTAAAATCCTACACTTGCAATTCTTTCTTTATTCTGTTTTTCTGATTCTCTTTCTTTTCTTAGAATAACTACTTCTCTCTGTTCACTTTCTATTTTTTGTAGTCTAATAGTTGTATCAACTTTTAATTCTCCCAAATACTTAAACTGTTCAACTAGTAGTTCCTTATCCTTAGCTAAC
>CAYYPF010000048.1:1647-7978 GCA_964473475.1 Microcaldota archaeon
TAATTCTCCCAAATACTTAAACTGTTCAACTAGTAGTTCCTTATCCTTAGCTAACTTATCATTCTTCATCCATTCCCCATACCATGTCTTCCATCTAGAATACTGATTATCATTATTCTCAGGAGCTTCTCCATCTCCATGACTGAGAAAAGATATTTTTTTTCTATCTGGATCATAAATTTCTCCGCTCTCAACTACAATGTCATCTTTTATTCCTAAAAATTTAGAATCATCCTGCAAAATAATTACTAATTTTCCTTCTTTTGGAGCTATTTGGTCCAATCCAAGAAAAACTCCATCTTCACTTCTTGCAAAACCGCCATCTATGTAGAACTGAATATTATCATATTTTTTTCCATCTATTTCTATTGCGTCTATATATGCTCTACCGTCTTCTCCGGTTTTAGTGTGGAGTATTGCATCCTTTCCCTCTTCAGTTTTTATTCTATACACGCCTTCTGCAATCTTTTCTCCAGCATTGATTATTCCTTCAAGCGCTGTTTTTCCACTAACCACCATCCTACTCCTCTTGTCTGGAAGTATAAATTCAAACATTGCCTCTTTTTTTCTAAAAATATTCTGAAACATAGTTTCAGCTCTACAACTAGGCCTTTCTCTGATTTTATGTTCTTTAGAATGAAGCAATTGAGTCATGCGGGAATTACTTTATAACTATGGATTTAAATTGGTTTCTTATTAATCCATTTTTATGTCTAGAAAAAAAATAATAATTCTAGGAGCAGCAGGACGTGATTAGTCAAAGTTTGACTCACGAATTCCACAACTTCAACGTGCTGTTCCGGAATAATCCAGAAGTAGAAATAGTTTGCTTCACTGCAGAACAAATACCAGGCATTGCTGATAAAACTTACCCCCCAGAACTTGCAGGTAAATTATATCCTAAAGGAATCCCAATCTATCCAGAATCCAAGCTCCCAGAACTAATTAAAAAATTCAAAGCAGAGGAAGTAATCCTTTCCTACTCTGATCTTGCCTACGATGATGTAATGCATAAAGCCTCAATTGCAAATGCAAATGGAGCAGATTTTAGATTACTTTCCTCTCCCTCCACAATGATTCCTTCCACTAAGAAAGTTATCTCTGTTTGTGCAGTTAGAACTGGTTGTGGAAAAAGTCCAACCACTAGAAAAATTACCCAAATCCTAAAATCCCATGGAAAGAAATTCGTAGTAGTTAGGCACCCAATGCCTTATGGAAACCTAAACCAGCAAAAGGTTCAGCGATTCGAAACAATTGCCGATCTAAAGAAAAATAAATGTACAATTGAGGAAATGGAAGAGTACGAGCCCCACATAACTAACGGAACAATTGTTTATGCAGGAATAGATTACGAAGCAATCCTAAGAAGTGCAGAAAAAGAAGCAGAAATAGTTATTTGGGATGGAGGGAATAATGATACTCCTTTTTTCAAACCAGATCTACACATAGTTGTATGTGATGCACTACGGCCTGGTCATGAAATGAAATACTACCCAGGAGAAACTAATTTTAGAACTGCAGATGTTCTTCTAATAAATAAGGAAAACCAATCAAATAAAGAAAGTATAGAAATAATTGAAAATAATGCAAAAAGGTTCAATCCCAATGCAACAATTATTCATGCAGATTCAGTTCTAACTGTTGATAATCTAGACAAAATAAAGGGAAAGAAAATAATTGTAGTTGAGGATGGGCCAACTGTTACTCATGGAGGAATGGGCTATGGGGCTGGATTTGTTGCTGTAAAGAATTCAGGAGCAACTATACTTAATGCAAAAGAATTTGCAGTTGGAACAATTGCTGAAACCTATAAGAAATATACTCATTTGGATAAAATTCTTCCAGCAATGGGCTACTCTGCCCAGCAAATAAAGGATCTAGAAGATACAATCAAGAAAGCAAAACCAGATTTTGTAGTTTCTGGAACTCCGATTGATCTTGCAAGAATAATTAATACTGGAATTCCAATTCTAAGAGTAATTTACTCTACCCAGGAAAAGAATATCCAATTGGAAAAAATACTAAAAAAGAAAGGATTTTTGTAATTCCAATTGTTGTTTTTTGTCATTTAAATAACAATTTTGTTATTTACGGTACATTTTTTTAACTGGAAGAAATCCTAAAGAAGAACTGGTTCATCTAGCCTTTTTAAACTTGTCGCAACAAATATACTCCTATGGGTAACGTACTTAGGCTAAAAGGACTTGCAAATAAGGAACTAATACAAGCTTCTAGAAAATGCAGTCTACCTTTATTTCTAGGAATTCCTCTAGCTACTGGAAGTGTAGGTAAAATATGCCAGCTTAGATGCAGATATTGTTTTGTTGAACCAAAAATGCCAACTGGTAAAATACTTACACCTAATGATCATGTGAGAATTATTTCCCAATTTTATCGTATTGGCGGAAGATACATTAAAACAGCACACGAAGGAGAACCTCTTCTGGATCCCAATTTTGTTCCTTTAGTCAATTATGCAACTTTTCTTGGGTTATACTGGACCTCTTTCTCAAACCTAGTAGGAATGACTCCTGAACTTGCTTCTCATTTATATTTGCGAAAAGTTAGTTTAATTGGAAAATTAAATAGTCTTAATCCAGATATCCAAGAAGCACTAACCGGGAATACCGGTCATTTTGCAAAGGAAAAATGGACAGAACACGAAGGATTTTTGATTCCAATTGGACTCAAACAAGTAATTGATGCTGGTTTTAATAAAACTTTTAGAGAACCATTTACAGACGATAGTGAAAAACGCACTCGTTTAGGTGTAGATATCGTCGTTACTAAATTGAATCTTAAAGGTATTCCAGATGTAGTTGAGTTCTGTCTTCTAAATGATATTTACCCAGACATTGAGACTTTGGAAATTTCAGGAGAAGCTAAAAAGGATTTAAGTGCTCTTCAGATTACTCCAGAAGATTCAAAATGGCTTTCAGATCGTTTACTTTCAATTTTAGGAAAAGAATTTCTTGAAGAACATAAAGCACTAACAACTGATTTCTGCCCATTGTTCCAAGTTGGAATAGTTTACAATGCTGATGGAACTTTGAGATACTGCTACGTAGTTCCCTTGGAATCTAAGCTCACTCTAGCTAATGATCTTACAATAGATATTTATCGGAAATTACTTAGGCTAAAAACAGAACGAAGAGAACAGGTTCTATCTTCTATGGGTAAACAAGAAGGAGTTTTAGCTCCTTGTCCAAATGGAATTTTTGCTCCTTTATAGCGAACTCACAAATATAATCCTCTTACTCAATTTCCTTGGAAGTGGAATAGTTTCAAATGGCATTCCTTTTGTTTTTTCCTTAATTATTTTCACTAGTTCCTCAACCTTCATTTTCACTTCTACATTTTTCTCTCTATCCCTTACATTCACTTCTCCTTTTCCATTAATCTCATTATCTCCAATTACAATTGTATAAGGAATCCATTCCTGTCCAGCACTTCTAATTTTCTTTCCAACCCCTTCTTCCCTATCATCCAAATCCACTCGGATTTGCTGGTTGGAAATTTCCTCAACTAGCTTCTCACAGTACTCTAAATGTTTCTCATTAGATACTGGAACTACTCTTACTTGCGTTGGAGCTAACCATAAAGGCATGTTTGGAATTCTCCCTTCCTTTTGCTCCTTTGCTGCTTTCTCAAGAAGTGCGTAAATAATTCTTTCTACTGCTCCAGAAGGAGAAAGATGTAAAATTAATGGATTCTTCCTTTCCCCTTTTTCATCCGTATACTCAATTCCATATCTTTTTGCATTCTCTATATCTATTTGATCAGTTGTAAGTGCAGAACATTTTCCCAAATTATCCACAAAATTTAATTCATACTTAAGTACAAAATAGAAGAACTGTTCCTCCCACATCTCAACTAATGTAGGTTTACCCCATTTTTTCACTAATGCATCTAAGAAGTCCTTATGCTTTTCATAAAATTGTTTTGTTACCCTAATCGCAAGTTCCAAATCCTCTTTTGGATTTATTCCCATACTTGCTTGCAAATCTCTACTCATCTCAAACCTTCTTATGAGCTCTGATTTTGCCTGCTCCTCATCTGCACAGAATGCATGGCAGTCTGGCATTGTAAATGCCCTTAATCTCCTAAGCCCAGTTAATTCCCCTCTTTGCTCAACCCTAAAACTATACCTAGTTAATTCGTACAGCCATACAGGTAATTGCTTATAAGAAATAGTTGCATCATGAGACATCAAAAATTGACCAAAACAGGCGCTAAAACGCAAAAATACTCTCTTATTTGGAGTTTGTATTGCATACTGTCTTGCTGGAAACCTATTCAAATAACTCTTAAGTGAAGGATGCTCATAATCGTACATTAAAGGAGTTTCAACCTCCATCCCTCCATTCTCTTTTACAATTTGGGTTACATACCTTTCAATTAAATTTTTCATGAACCTTCCTTTTGGATAATACCTCAAGTTCCCTGGATCAGAAGCTGGTTCATAATCAACTAGTTCATGTCTTTGCATTAATCTTACGTGTGGTGGCTCCTCATTTACTGTTCTATCCTTAGCCATCTCATATGCTGCAAATTTTCTCAAATTCTCATATTTCCCAAAATCAAACCCAGAGAATTTTTTCTTCTCAGGATCATAACTAACTGGATTTAATTTTCCATCTATATCCAGAACATGGAAATGGGATTTGAGTATTTTCTCAGCCTTAAGTGCCTTGCTCTCATCCTTTCCTTCTTTAATTTCTCCCTTCTCTCCACTTGCCTTCAGTTCTTTAGATAATTCACTCAATGGATGTCCTTTGCATTTGAGCGTATAACCCTTATACCATCCAAATGGGCTTCTATTTACCTCCAATCCTTCTCCCTTTAGCAAACTCTCAGCTTCAACTAGGGTTTTTAGCGCAACATCTGGTGCAGATGGTTTAGAAGTTAAGTGAACCAATGGATAGAGTAGAATATTCTTGCATTTTACTTGTTCAGATACTCCCTTTACTGCACTGGCCAGCAGTTCTGCACTCTTTTTTGTATCCTCATCCCCTTCCTCTACACTTGTAAATACAACTACTACTTCTTCGTATCTTTTCCTCTCCTTGCTCTCAATTGCTTCTGCATCCTTAATTGCCTTCTTTATTGGCTCAACTTCTATATAATCTGCGTGAATTGTTAGAATTCTCATTTTATTACCTTTTTACGTTTTAATTGTCTGTATATAAAAAAATAAAAAGAGAGCAGATGAACCCATTTTCAGATTTTGGGAGTCTCTTTACGTATTTCCGTTTCAATAATTCTAGGAGCTCTTTTTTTCTTAACAGGCTCAATATGCTTGAAAATCTCATTATCCTTGTATAATTTCACATAATCTTTTACGAATCTAAGAAATAGCTTAGGTCTTGCAATAATCAGCTTCCCTTGCCTCCAAATTGCCCCAAAACCTAATCTAAGAAGAAGCATCTCATCGCTCCTAGTTGCCTTTCCAAAATAAACATATCCCTTTTCCTTGTCTATTTCCCCGCAGGAATCAAACATTCCTGCAAGGTAACTCGCTGCATAATCATTCAAATACTTGAATCTCTCCAACTGTTCCTCCTCAATTTCCCTGAAGAATTTTTTATACGCAGTATGATAAAAATAAATCATGTCCTCGTTATTAAGTAGTTTTTCAGGAGTAGTTAATTCCAATCTCAATACTTCATTGCTAAACAGAGATAAATGATTCTCCCCCCCATAAATACCTATTCCATCCCCAACTCTTCTTTTTCTCCAAAAACCGATCAAATACGCGAATTCGGGGGTTAGTTTTATCTTCATTGAAGGATCGCCTGCAACGTTTATGCCATTTTTGCTTTTTCTTTTTTCTTTTCACTCTCAAAAGTAATCTTAACTGTTTTTTGTGGAGTTTTCAACCCAATTGATTCCCCAGCCATTTCACTCACTTCATTGTATAAGAAAATATCCTGCTGGGTTAATAGCCAATCAGAAACTTTCCTGGAGAATCCCTTTTTTTCAAATATTTCTGCAATTCTTTTCTGATCATCTTTTGTAAATGCCTCTTTCTCTCCTTGGATTATTCTTCTATTTGCATTATCCAGGACTTCTGCAAGTATCTGTACGTCTTTTTTATTTGGAGATTTTAAACTAAATGCAGAAAGAAGCCCTTTTGCAAGAATTATGTTCCTCTTATTGGTCTTGACTAGCAGGTGGTCTAGGAGCTGCCTATCTCTGCTTCCAAGCCCGCCTTCAACAGCCTTCCTTACTCTTCTTACAAAAGAAGAAAATGAATCAATTACAGTCATTCTCGATCTTGTTTATTCTTGCATGCAAGGTTTTTATAGCTTCTGCTATTCTGGGAAATAAA
>CAYYPF010000049.1:0-7733 GCA_964473475.1 Microcaldota archaeon
CAACAAGCTTAAGTTAGAATTGGTCTGTTGCGGCAAACGAACATGTGTAGAGGAATAGATAGTATGGTTGATACTCCAGAGATTCAAAGAAAAATAAAAGAAATAGAAGCTGAGATACTTAAGACTCAGAAAAATAAGGCTACTGAATACCATATAGGAATCCTAAAAGCAAAGATTGCAAAACTAAAAAGAGAAACCTTTGCACCTTCAAAGAAAAGCGTAAAAGGAGGATTTGATATTAAGAAAGAAGGAGATGCAACTGTAGTAATTATAGGATTTCCCAGTGTTGGAAAATCTACTCTTCTAAATAAACTCACAAATGCAAAATCAGAAGTAGCATTCTACGAATTCACTACACTTACTTGCATTCCTGGAATAATGAAGTATAAGGATGCATATCTTCAGCTACTTGATCTTCCAGGAATTATTGAAGGTGCTGCTAAAGGAAGAGGAAGGGGAAGGGAAATTATTTCAGTTGCAAGAAAAGCAGATTTGATTATTATTTTATTAGATGTTGAAAAAGCAGAAGCACAGCAAAATAAAATTGTAAATGAACTTGAAGGGTTTGGTGTAAGATTGAATAAGAAACCAAAAAATATCCGGATTGAACGAGTTATAAGTGGGGGGATAGAAATCCAAAGTTCTCCTGTATTTCTCAGAACAATAAGCAAGAATGAAATTGTTGCTGTGCTTAATGAGTATGGAATTTACCATGCAAATGTAGTTCTCCAAGACCAGATTACAATTAATGATTTGATTGATCATTTGGAATCAAATAGAGTATATATTCCAACTCTTTCAGTAGTAAACAAAATAGACAAAAATAAGGGAAAGAAATTCAGTATAGAATATTTGGGGATTTCTGCTGAAGAGGACATTGGACTGGATAAACTAAGAGATGCGATGTATAGAAAGTTAGAATTCATAAGAATATTCACAAAAAGAAGGGGAGAAAAGGCAGATTTAGAGGAAGCACTTATAATGAGAAGAGGGCATGCTATAGAGGATATATGTACTCGCTTGCATAAGGATTTGAAAAAAAATTTCAAATATGCGCTTGTATGGGGAAAAAGCGCTAAACACCCCGGGCAAAGGGTTGGGCTTAAGCACCCACTAGAGGATGGGGATATTGTACAGATTTATACTAAGTGATTATATGGTTACTCAAGCAGAAATTAATGAAATAATTGCATGGTGCGAGAAAAGAAAGGCTGAGGAAAAAAAGGTTGTGCTTGTTGAGAGGAACCCGTTTAAGGAAAAAATAAAATGGACTATGAGATTTCCCATAATAGAAATAGACAGGCCCAAGGAAGTTGCTGCAAAAACCAGCCTTGTATATGATTCAACTTTGAAGAGATTATGGCAGTATTATTTGGATGAGTGGAGAAGAATTGATCCAAGTCCATTCTAGATAATATTATAAATTCAAACTGCAATAGTTTATTGGCGGTAATATGACCACACCAAAACCAGTTAAGAAAGATGAAAATACGGTTTTACGTTTAACTCCCCAAAAGCCTCCAAAAACTACTGAATTAAATCTTCCACCAGTAGCAGTAAACACAGCAATGGACTTTGGGACGCAGGTAGATAAGTTAACATCTGGAAAGAAAAAAGTAAAGGGGGTAGTATAATGATTAGAGTTGAAGATCTTCCTGCAGAAACAAAAGATAAGATAGTTAAGATCTGGAAAACTATGAATGAGAGCAATAAGATGCACTTCATAAACCAAATGGCACTTGCTTTGAGTGTTTGGGGAAGCGATGAGAATGGAAAGAAAAAAGTACTTGAAGTAATAGACGCAATGGTTAGTGATGGATCAGAAACACTTTCTGATTTTGGATTATATATTTCTAAGGGAGTAAAGAGTATTGGAGATAAAGAAAAAAGGGCAAATAGAATTATTGAGGATTATAGGCTAAAATATGATCTTCCTACATTTCCAACTAAGCCGTTAATATAAATTGTCTTGATTAATGCGATTTAGATAATACAGACATTACTTATCGGTCTTGAGAGTCTTGATTAACCAATCACGCTCTATTCCTGACAAGATTGCGTATTTTTTTTATAGAGATATGGATTCGTAAAATTTGGCTCTCCTGCATATTTTGATGCATCAAGCACTAATTGGGCAAGCGGAGGATGGCTTCCCAGCCCATAATAAGAAACAGTTTCCCATGCAAGGCCTTCCCTAACCAAAAGGCATTGTAAAAGTTCATATCCTTTATCTGTAGCAAGAGCAAAATAACCAAGCCTTCGATTAAAATCATCAAGCTTGCCCTTAACTACCTTAGCTTTAGTTACAGAGAGAAATGCCATAATAGCGTATTTTTTTCCTAATTGACCGTAATTAAGATCTGAAAATTCATCAGTTCCATACTGATCAGGCCAACCTTTTCCATTAATACATGCAGCAAGTTCAGCAGCATCAGCTGCAGAAAGACGATAGGTCTCATCAGGACCAGCCATTGTATCGCCATCATGAACTTCAATTTTGGAGGGATCAATATCTACTCCTCCTTCATTTGCAATAATCTGTGGGTCAACAACGCATGAAAAATCTCCACTTCCAGAATCCCAAGCAGCACCCTCTTGCTCCTTTTGAGTGTCTGGTTGTTGTACTGGAATATCCTTAACAGCATCTGGTACAGAAGTATCAGCATCGCTAGTACTTGAACTCTCTCCCTTGCCATCCTTTTGTAAATCTGGAAGCACAAAAAGGTCTGAAGTACTATCCAATATTGAAGAAGTATCTTTCTTAGCATCAGGTTGTACAAGAGCATCTTTGAAAACATCTGATACTTTGTGATCATTATCAGGTTGTTTAGTTTTCTCTTCAGTACAACCTATAATTGAAACTGGTAAAATTAATCCTGCAACAAGTAATGTTGCACTCAAGAATTTTCTAAACCGATTACTAGGCGTACTCTTTTTTTCTTTTAATACTTTTTGTACTGGTATTGATTTTTTAGTTCTGGTAAAAATTGACATATAAATCGTTAATTAAAATATGCTTAGATAAAAATATAAATTATAATGAAAATCCAAGCAATGCAATATCCTGTGGAACTGGCATCTGAACTGAATAATTGGTTCTTCTTAATCTTGTTGTTTTCATATTCACTCTTGCATATTTATAGAGCGTTTCAACAACCTGCCGGGTATTTCTTTTATCTGTGGAAGAAAGAAGCCCTTGCATAATCTTCTCTCCAGAAGCATCTACTACAAAACCTCTGGAATCTATTTGGATTGGAAGGTTTGACCAGAACCCATCTGTGACACTTAAGAGCATATCAAAGTTATTTAAAGGAATTCTCCCAATATTCGGAGAACTAAAAGAAACTGTTCTATCTAATCCAAACTCCCCATCAGCACCAGCATAATAGCTTGGGGAGCCTAATTCTCCTAGAAATTCTTTATAATTAATTTTTGCTCCATAATCTACAATGCCAGCGATTCCGTCATCTACAGTTAGTTTCTTTACTCTGGAATCAGAAGTGGAAAGGCCGTATATTCTTGAGTCTCCCACGTTCAAGTAATATAATGTTCCATCAACTACTAACCCAATTGAAAATGAGACCCCAGATGAGCTTCCTAGGGATTTTGTAAGTGAGTATCTAGCAGACTGAAAAAATGATTGAAATAATGAAAGGATTGTATCCCCTTCGAAGAATCTGCTGTTTCCAAAGTATTGTTTGAATATCGCCATTAATTTCAATGAGGAAAGGCTATCTGTTCCTTCTTTATTTGTGAGCCCATCAAATACTCCAAATACCATTGCTCTTTTTCCATCAGCATAAAAATCGCTGAAATAAATTGCATCTCCAGAGCTCTGCTCTTTTCTCTTGTGCGGTTTCTTATCTACAATTGCTGCAGCTGAAGAGCCTTCTAAATAATCCACAGTTTTGAAAGGAATATCAACCAATTCAATTACATCTGAAGTAGAAAATCCTCCACATTCCCCACACAGGCTAGCCATTTCAAGAAGATTCTCTGCACCTTCCTTATATTCTTCTCTTAAAGAGCGTGATCTGCGGTCTTCCCAAGAGAAACCTCTTCTAGCTAGTGGAATAATCCCATAATGCATTTTTCTTTTAAGAGATTCCTTATCCATTTCATTTAAGAGAAGAAATCTTTCTACTCCTTCTCCACCAATTTCTGTGCGCTCTGTGAATTTTTTTCCAATTCCTAATGCAACAAGCCCCTTATATTTTCCATCTGAAAGAACTGTAGTTTGCAATCTATCCTCGGGCCTTAATGCTCCAACTGACTCTGTGGAAGGAAGAGTTGGCCTTAATTTATCTGGCAACTGCTGGGGAATACGAGCTAAGCTACGGGCTACTGCTGAAACAAAAGTCCGGGAGGACATACATATACTTGAAAAAATAAGTATAAAAACCTTTACAGCTACTTCTTAGTAGGAGTTCTAATGAAAAATAAGGGATTAATGATTGGGTTCATTCTCGTTTTCTTAATAATAATTGGATGTGTAAATGTAGATTATAAACAAAAAATAAAAGAAAGTGGAGGAGCTACACTTACTTTTTCAGCAGATTATTCTGGTTTTGTAGACATAATTGCAGAACAAAGTGAAAAAGGAGTTTCTGAAACAAAAGAAGAGATGCAAAAAAAACTTGAGGATAATTGCCAGTGGATAAAGGATTATGTGTATGAAGTGAATTGTAATGTAAATGGAGTAAAAATAACTATTGAAACAGAAATTAAAGACAAGGAAAATGATGAATATTATACATTTGAAAAAGAAGCAGGGGTATCCTCAACAGTTTACACTGTAGAGATTAAGAAAATATTTGATATGGCTCAGTATTTATCCACAGAATATGGGGGAACACAAGGAAAGGATTTGGATTTGAGCATAAAACCAACTGCAGAAGAAAAAGACCAGTATGCAACTTATTCTGAATATATGCAAGTAACTTATTCAATAGAAATGCCTGGAGAAATCAAATCAGTTGAATCTGGAAAGGTTGAAGGAAAAATAGAAGGCAATAGTGTTTCGTTTAATATTTTTGAATTAATGGCTGAACCTTCCCAGATTGTAATTGTTGCTGAGAAAAAGAATATGGATTTTGGATGGATGATTATTGGAGTACTTGTATTGATTGTAATTTTATTCTTATGGAAAATATTTGCATTCAAAAAGAAGGTTGAATAAATACTTATTTTTTACGGTGCTTAATTAATCTAATTGTACCTGCAAGTATAAGTACAATTGTTGCGATTGCAAGAATAATTGCCCCATCCTCTAACACCTTAACTTTATCTTCTAATTCGGAAACCCGTTCTCTGAGTTCTTTTTCTGAATTTTCTTTTACTGTTTCTTGCTAATTAGTTACGGGTTTTTCCTTAACGTGAACTGAATCAGCAAATGCGCTTCCACCAGAGCAGGAAATAATAATTGCAGTTGCAAGCACACTAAGTTTAGAAAATCTAATCTTCCTTGGTTCTTTAGGAATTCTTTGTTCTCTATGAAAAGTTAATTTTTGCATTGAGTATTACTATTGAGAAGTATTTAAAAACCGGCTTTTAACGAATGTTTTCCTGATAGGTTTAAAAAGAGCTACAGAGGAAAAAATAGTACTAATATTACTAGAAAAAAGAGAATGATAATTATGGTTGGAATTATAGGATATGGAACTTATGTTCCGCATTATAGGATAAAAACTGAAGAAATTGCAAAGGTATGGGGAGAAGAGCCTGAAAGGATTTCTAAAGGCCTTGGAATAAAAGAAAAGGCAGTTGGAGGACCTGATGAGGATAGTGCAACACTTGCAGTAGAAGCTGCAAGAATTGCCTTAAAGAGAGCAAAAATTAATCCAAAGGAAATCGGAGCATTATATGTTGGAAGTGAGAGCCATCCTTATGCAGTTAAGCCTACTGCAACCATAGTTGCAGAGGGAATACGAGCTACCCCTAACCTTACAGCAGCTGATTTAGAATTCGCATGCAAGGCAGGAACAGCAGGAGTACAAATGTGCATGGGCTTAGTAAAGGCAGGATACGTGAAATATGGACTTGCAATTGGAAGTGATACTGCACAAGGAAGGCCTGGAGATGCACTGGAATATTCTGCTGGAAGCGGAGCTGGGGCTTGGATTATTGGGCCAAGGAACGAGAGTGTAGCAACTATAGATGCGATGTTCTCATTTACTACAGATACTCCTGATTTTTGGAGAAGACCAAGTGTAGCATATCCTTCCCATGGAGGAAGATTTACTGGAGAACCTGCTTATTTCAAACATGTAACTAGTGCAACAAAAGGATTGCTTGAAAAAACCGGAGAAAAAGTTGGTGATTTTGATTATGTGGTATTTCACCAGCCAAATGCAAAATTCCCATTAAATGCAGCAAAGATGCTCGGGATTCCTCCTGAAAAATTAAAGGTTGGATTGCTTACCCCGATTATTGGAAATACTTATTCAGGTGCAAGCATGATTGGTTTATGCGCAGTGTTGGATGTTGCAAAAGGAGGAGAACGAATATTGGTTACCTCTTTTGGAAGTGGGGCAGGAAGTGATTCCTTTTCCATTACAGTAACAGATAAGATTGAGGAAGTTCAAAAAAGAGGGGAAAACTTACAAAAACAAATAGATAATAAAAAATATATTGATTATTCTACATACATAAAGTATAGAGGAAAAATCCTCATGTAAGTAGACTATAGAGAGTATAGTAGTAAGGTGATGGAATGTTTGAATCAGTTGGACGATCTTGGGAATTAATGAAGAAAAGTTTTGGAGTTTTAAAAAAGGATAAGGAACTGATAATTTTTCCAATTATTTCAACAATTGCTACGCTTATATTAATGGTTCTGTTTTTTGTTCCATTATTCACAGTAGATATGTTCAAATCAGAAGCATTATTTTATGCATGGATATTTTTAGCGTATGTAGTACTTTACTTTGTAACTATATTCTTCAATGCTGCATTAATTGGGGCTGCAAATATTAGATTAAACGGCGGAGATCCAAAATTAAGCGATGGAATTGAAGCTGCAAAAAAGAATTTGAGCAATATATTTGCATGGGCAATTATTGCTGCAACTGTTGGGCTAATACTAAATATTATCCGAGATAAATTAAAGGATAATAATTGGATTGGAAAAATCGTAATTGGCTTCATTGGTGCTGCATGGAATATTGCAACTTATTTTGTTGTTCCTGTTTTAGTTATGGAAGGAGTTGGGCCATTCCAGGCAATAAAAAAATCTTTGGATGTTGTAAAAAACAGATTTGGAGAAACTGCAATTGGTGGATTTGGAATTGGAATACTTGGCATGGTTCTCTGGTTAATTGTAGTTGGAATTGGAATTCTGGTTGGAATAGTTGGAGGATTCATTGCAGGAATAGCCACGGTTGTAATACTGGGAATACTTGTATTTTCATTTACTCAGGCACTCGAAGGCATATACATTGCTGCACTCTATAATTATGCAAAGAGCGGAGAGGATAAGAGTGAACTTGGACTGAATAATTTGATTATATTGAACAAGGAGAAGCAAGAGAGTTTGGGAATGTAAGTTCCCTTTCTTTATTTTTCATTTTTTACCCTTCCACATTCTTTATATTTCTTTTCCATGATAATTTTAGTAAGTCCTGAGAAAAGAAACATTCTTTTCTCAGTCTATTCAGAACCACCAATAGTTAGTTCTGAATATGGGCCTGTAGCTCAGCCTGGTTAGAGCGCTGGTCTTATATGACCTACTCTAA
>CAYYPF010000050.1:0-7646 GCA_964473475.1 Microcaldota archaeon
ATAACCTTCCTCTCCCGGCATTTCTTCCAATCGTCCACCAATTTATCTCATTGCTTCTGCCCATCTGGAAGTTGAATCTGCCATTAGTGCAACATCATATCCTTGGTCTCTATAATATTCTGCAATTGTAACTCCTGTGTATACGCTTGCTTCTCTAGCTGCTACAGGCATATTTGAGGTATTTGCAATTAAAATGGTTCTTTCCATTAATGGTTTTCCGCTGTTTGGGTCAATTAAGTGCGGAAATTCAGTGAGCACATCTGTCATTTCATTTCCTCTTTCTCCGCATCCAATGTATACTACGATTTGCGTATCTGAGTATTTTGCAAATGTTTGCTGGGCGACTGTATTGTGGAGAAGAAGCCCCCCATGTCCCCCAACAAAATTCTGTGTTTCCGGAACAGAGATATCATAAACATCAAACGGCCCTTCCTTGACTTCTATTTCAAATACTTCATCAGCAAAAATAGATAGATTAAAAGTTTTTTGAACCGTTCCGTTTGAGGAGAAGTGCTCGGATTCTTCAGGATTGATTGCTGCTATGTAATCTCCTTTTTTGAGATTCAATGCCCTTGTTTCTACTATTTTATCGCCCTTATAAACAAACAGTTTATGGATAGGTGTAACCTCCACACTTCTACCTGATTTGGTTTTAATCAAAACGAGATAGTCGCTACAATCCTTGTACACTAAGAAGGTCTTACTCTTTTGAATTCTACTGTTTTTGTAATAAGAGAAAAGAGCAATAGGATCTTTTAATTGTATAAGTTCTTCGTGATCATTCTTCATAATTATTTTCCCGTGTTTTTTTGCATGTTCGTAAATCTCTAAAATCGGAACTTCTTTTCCATCTCCAAGCAGCACTGGTGTGTCCCCTTTAACGCATTTCCCCGTCCCAAAACCCCCTGGAATACAAGCAGTTCCTCCTTTAGAAATTGGGAAGAAAGTGTCTACACTTCTTTGTCCAGTAATTAATGGAATGTTTGGCGGGAATTTTTCATGGTAAGGCCTTGGGTTTCGTACAACCCATCTTTGGGTTAAGTATAAATCAACTTTTTTTCCTTCGTGTGAAAGAGAACCAATCTCATCATCAATTGTATAGCTTCCGGATTTTATACTCTCTAGCTTTCCTTCATGTGGGGAAAGAATTCTGTGTTCAATTAATTCTGTTTCCTGAACTGTTCCTAAAATGTCTCCAACTTTTACATGTTCTCCAGGCTTTACCTTTGCTTTGAAGTCCCATTGAACTTTTCTATCTAATGGAGAAACTGTAATTCCTCTTTTCATGAAGGAACCGCTTTCTTCTTCTATATACTTAAGCGGTCTTTGAATTCCATCATAAATGTTCCTGAGCAATCCTGGACCAAGCTCTACTGAAAGAGGCTGGCCTGTTGAGACTACTGGCTCTCCGGGCATAAGACCAGTTGTATCTTCGTACACCTGAATAACAAATGTCCCTCTAACGATCTTAATTATTTCTCCAATAAGCCCTTCATTTCCTACTTTGACTACATCATATAATTTTGCATCAAATCCTTTTGCTTCAACTACTGGACCAGTAATTCTTTCAATTACTCCTTTACTAGCACCATTATTTTTCAGTTTTGATTTTTCTTTTGCGCACATAAATCACACCTCAAATATTATTTTTTCATCAATAACTTCTGTTTGTATTCTTATTTGTAATGTATATTATCATTCTTTTGCCATTATGTCGAACCCTAAGGCTCGTTTGATTATGCTCTTGATATCCTCTCCTTCTGCTGATTCTCCAGAGAGTCCTGGAACAGGAACTATTACCGGATAAGCAATAGTATCCAGCTTTTTTTTCAATCTCCAATCAATTCCTATGAGAAAATCTTCCTGTACAACTACAATCCCATATTCTGATTTTGTAAGAATATTATTCAAATCAGATTCAAATTCTTTTTTATTAGTAGTAATAATGTTCTCTAAGCCTGCAAGGCGCAAGCCGATTGTAAGGTTGCTGTCTCCGATTGCGATTATTTTTACGCGTGTCATTCTTCACCAACTATAGCCGGTTGTAAATTAAAACAGTAGTCACACCTAGTGCCAGGCTGAGCGGTCTTCTGCTTAACATAAGAGAGCTCTTCCAGTCTGTACTTAGAATTGCTGCTATTTTCAAAGTATGCGTTGTCTGTAATATGTAACATTTGTAATCAACCAATCAATAATGATTTTAATAAATCATCTTTTGAAATTCCGAATTCCTTTCCTTTTGCAATTTTTCTCAGGTTGTTCATTTCCTCTTCCTTCAAAAACAAGAAACCAAGCAAGGTTCCAACTGAGAATAATGTTCTGTGGAAAATTCTTAGCTTTCTAGCTGCGAGCGCTTTTTGAATTGCAATTTCTAAATCAACTATGTTGCTTACTCCTTCAATATTGAATTCACTGAATCTTCTCTTAATTATGGGCAATGAAAAAGAAAGTTCTTTTGATTCTATAAGGGCAGGGATATCCAATTTTCTAAGCGTACCTCCTTCAACCAGATATTGCTTAATTTTATCAGGATCAGCTATACCTGCACGTTTAAGACGTTCAATCGTACAAATATTCAGGGCATCAATCTCAGCCTGTAATAATCCGTAGATTTTTCTTACATCATTTTCAGAAAGATATTTTCCCAAGAATTTTTCAATCAGAACATAACCATAAGTATCGAGTATTGCCTGTAATTCTGAATAGTTATCAACTGAGAATGCCTTTCTGAAACTTTTAATTACGTCTGGATTGATTCTATGGGTATTTTGGGAGAAAAGCTCTCTTCCAAATTTTGTTCTTCTCAATTCATTGAAAATATCCCGCTCATCAGATTCGTAAAGTTTCTTTAAATCATCTTCAGTTAGGGAACCAGCAGCTACAATGCTTGGTTTTATTTCTGAGAAATTTTTTGTATATTTCTTAGAAACAACTATGAGTTTAAGGTTAATCACATCCCATTTTGCAAGAAGAGCATCGATTATTTCTATGTCTGCTTTCGGAGCAATTTTCTTTAGCTTTGATGCAATAGCAGCATAATGTTTTCCAGAAGCAGATTCAATTACTCTTGAACCAGTATATTTTGCAGCAGCATCAAGAAGGTATGTCTTGTAATGCGTCCTTTGAAGAAATTCAATCATTGCTTCAACGGTTTCAAGGTTTAAGAGATTCTCATAGCTATCTTTAGGAAGCAAGAGGCCTTTCATTCCATGCACACGGGCATTTGAATACCCATATTGCAAGGGTCTTACTTTTAGGCTAAGCTTTGGAATCCCAATTCCTGAACCTTTTGATGAATTCATTTATGATCATTTTCCTCCAAACAATGACTCATAGATTTCTCTACGTGTTTCTGGTTTCTTAATCTCAAAAAGGCTTTCAAGCGTATAGTCCACACGCACAGTTCTTGAGGAATTTTCTGCCAGTACCCCTCCGCTTGAGTCGAGATCTTCAAATACAGAAACATTGCCCTTTAGTCCGGAGATGAATCTTTTATCTCCCTTGCAAACATGTAAGAAAATTCCTTGGTCCTTTCCGACTTCCTCAACTGCGATTCTTGCTTTTTCCTTAATGAATGCACCATACTTCTCATGCTTTCTAAGGTTTGGCAGCTCAAGGATAATTTTTTCAAGTTCCTGCTTAACTACATCCTCTTTTGCTTCAGAAAGAATTTTTTTCTTCTCTAGTCTTGCCCATGCAACCTTTTCCTTCTTCTGGGACTTGAGTCTGCTCTTTGCATCTTCTTCAGATTTTTTCAAATCATCTTTTGAAGCTTCCTTTGAAGTTTCAAGAGCCTTTGCTGACTCATTCTCTGCCTGTGAGATTATTTCTTCAGCTTCTTTTTTAGCCTCAGATAGCATTGCATCAGCTAACCTATTCATGCCGCTCATATTTCAACACCTTGAACAGAAGATTAAATTTTGTTGATCAGCATGAATGCAACAACTAATGAAAGCACTGCGAGAATTTCTGGAAGTACCAGGTAAATAAGTGCCTTTGATTCCAATTCCGGTCTTTCAGCAATTGCCCCCATTAATGCAGTTCCTACTGCTCCTTGTGAGAATGCAGACGCAAGTGCGCCTCCAGCCATTGCTATTCCTGCTGCCATTGCAGCCCATGCTCCTGTTGTTATTTCCATATTTTCACCTCAAACTTTTGTTTGATGGTGTCGTGAATAGTTCATTCACGCGCACCTCAAACTTTTCTATTTTATTTCATCTAGCATTAGCCAGACTTCATCATAAATGGTCTGAATGGTTTTCCCCCTCCATGCATAAACTTAGATTGAAATTCTACAATATTAAGTCGTCCTCCTTGAATAAGGGCTTCAATCATTACGATTAAGGTATTAACTGCGTGTAGAATAAATAAAAGCGGAACCATTATTACAACCATTAATAGATTGTGTGGATTAGGTAAGAGAAATTCATTTATAATTTCAGCAAGGATTACTCCGACTACTCCTACGGCTGCGATTCTTGTATAGGACATTATATTTCCTGCAAGACCTGGAATTTCCAAAACACCTATAATTCCTTCTCCCAAAATAACTAAAATTGCTCCAACAATGCCTGCACCCAAACCCATGTTTCCAACTGATTCTGGAAACATCCTGAACATAAGCGACATTACAGCTATTGTGAAACCCAAATCTACTCCAATCCAGCCTAATTTTGCAATTGCGTGTTTTTTATTGTGGCTCCAGTTATTTATTACTCCTAAAAAGAATCCGAATGCAAGATGGATTACACCAACTAGAGCAGTTATCCCAAGCAGTGCAGAAAGATTGTGGAGTCTGCTGAATCCGTGGTAGAGCGGCCCTACCACGTGTATTGGAAGACCGAACTCTGAGATATATTCAAGTAAATGAAGATGTGTCATTCCCATCCATTCATCAAAAATAATTCCAAACAAAATTGCTGGAATTGCTGAGAAGATCCAAAGTTTTACTGCAAAATGAAGAAGGCCTGGACCTTTAACTGCTTTTTTCATTAGTATATACGCAATAATAAGGGAAATGACTCCGTAAATTGCATCGCCCATAATCATTCCATATAAAAGCGGGCCTGTAAAGAAGAATAAAAATGTTGGATCAAGTTCGCGATAATTTGGTAAAGAAAATAACTTAACAAAATATTCTATTCCATCAAAAGATTGTGGATTATTTAAATGAACTGGAGGTTCTTCGTGGTGAAAATCCACATGTGCTTTATCTACATAAGCTTTGTTCTTAAAAGCTTCATTAACCTGTTTTGAAAGTGAATCTAGATCAGATTCTTTTATCCATCCCTGGATGATTACTGTTTTTTTGCTGAATGCAAAATCCAAGGCAACTTCTGCTCGTTCTGAAGCAACTTCTTTTTTCTTTAAAAGATTATAAACTAAGGAATAATAATTATCTGCTAGGGAAACTAGTTTTGCAGTAAGTATAGCCAATCTGCCTTTTTTCTCAGTGATCCGTTTAATAAGTTCTCCCCGGTATTCCTTAGGTTTTTTCATTTCTTTTGGAATATTTAGAACTACGAAACCAAAAGGTGATAAGAAAGTTTCAACAACAAGATCCGGGTCATGCAGAATTAAAAGAATTACATCTTCTTTTCTGATTCTATGTGAAATTTCTATATTGTCTTGTTGTTCTCTTAATTTTGTCATACATCTTGCAAACTGAGCTCGTGGAACTGATCCAATTGTGTACTCAACAAGTTTTGAACCTCTTAATTTTGAGAAGTCTACTTCAAAATCAGAAACCTTACTTGTGAGAGCGAATTCATCAGTATAGGATTTTAAGGAATTTTGGATCTCTGAGAGTTCTGAAATAAGCGTTTTTGATTCAGAATCCAAATTATCAAGACCTTTTTCTGAGATTACTGAATTTGTTGATTTATAATTTTTAGATTTATATTTATCTAAAATATTTAGAATGGTTCTTATTCTTGTAATATCTTTAGAAACAGCTGAGTATTCTGGAAAAGGAGTATTTGTAGTTAATGCTTCAGTATTGATTTTAGAGATTTCCATTACGCCCTTTTCATGTAAAAAGCCCACCAGCTCCTTAGAAACCGCATCGAACGCGATAAGCCTAATTTTCTGCATTTTTGAGGGCTTGAACATACAATCACTCTAATATAGAATATAATAAAGAATCGAATTTTTTCTTAGCAAGGGATTTCTTTTTCAGATTAGAAGCTTCTTTTTTCCCATCTTCTAAAATTTCCTGAGCCTCTGCTTCAATTTCTTTTACTCCTTGTTCTAAAATTTTATTCTTCTTTTTTACAGAAACATCTTTCAGTTCTTCTTCTAATTTAGCTACGTCTTCTTTTCCTTTTTTCTTAATTCGATCCGCTTCAGACGCAGCCCCATTTTTAACACGATCCGCTTCTTCCTCGATCTTTTTTATAGAGTCGACTATCCTATTAAATTCTGAATCATTAGTTTCCATTAAATCACGGATGATACTATTTAGAAGAGAAATCTTTATAAACATTCATTCACATAAAATCAGAGTATTAATACTAAATAAAAATTTCTCAATTGGTAAATTGAATTGGTGAAAAAAAATGGGAGCATATAAATACATTAAACAGAGTATTCAAAATGAGAGGGCAGAGAGAAGCCAGCTGTATAAATCCAGAATAGTGCTTTGGAGAAGATCAGGTACAGTGGAACCTGTTGATAGGCCTTCGAATGTTGTAAGCGCGAGAAAATTTGGGTACAAAGCAAAACAAGGTTATGTTTGTGCACGTGTAAGAATTGCAAAGGGAAGAAGAAAAAGGAGACAGCCACCAGGAGGAAGAAGTGCGAAGCATTCTTTCCTATTTGCAAATCCATCTCACTCTCATCATTTGATTGCAGAGCAAAAAGCAAATAGAAGATATCCAAACTGCGAGGTTCTTGGATCGTATATAATTGCAGATGATGGGCAGTATAAATTCTTTGAGGTAGTGCTCGCAGATCGGGATAAAAAAACTTCAATGAGTCCAGCAACTAATGTTAGGGGAAGGGCATTCAGGGGATTAACCAGCGCAGGAAGAAAAGGCAGGAGAAGATTAAAGACTAGAAAATCCAGTGATAAGAAATCTAGAGAAACTCCTAGAAGACCGAACCTCCATTACTGAAGTGTTGCAAATTGCAACAGTACATAGTAACTTAGGAAATACTCATGTTTTTAATTTGCAACGAACTGTGTTGAGTATAATGACCTATGACATATTGAAATGTAAGGCTGATGCGGGAACGTACGGCTTTACAAAATTCTTTTTTTATTCTGAAGTTAAGAAAAGGATAATTGAAATTAGTTCTGATGAAGAGATTCTTAAAAATAAAAATAGGAGAGCAGTATTCCTGGTTAAGAACTTGAGAATTTCTCCAGAGATGATTAAAATTATTGGGGAAAAAGGAGCTGCAGTGTTTTTGATTGACCTTTATCCTTTGTTTAAGTTTTATGCAACTAAAAGAGGAATTTATCTTTCCCAGATGAGAAAGTTTCTTGAGTTTTGTGTAAAATATAATGCAAAATATTCTTTTGCAACATTTTTTGAAAAAGAAAATGAGATTAGAACTCCTGAGGAGATTATTGATTTGCTGAGTTTAGTTGGGGTTAATGAGGGACAGACTAGGTTTGCATTGGAAGAGTTGGGAAAATATTT
>CAYYPF010000051.1:0-7414 GCA_964473475.1 Microcaldota archaeon
ATCCACCTGTTAAAACAGGTAGGGGTTAGCCCCCAAGGCCCTTCTTAGCCACTAATCCATTGTTTACATCATAGGGAACATCTAAATTTGAAGGGGAATCTTTTCCTTCTCCGCCTATAACTTGTACTAACCTGCATTTCGTTCCCCCATCATCTGAAGTTTGTTGAATGTTCCATTCCATGGTTCCATTAACAAGTTCGTAGGCACGCTCTGCATACATTGTAAGTTCGCTTGATTGGGGATCAATTTCTTTAAGGTAGCCAGTTAGGGAAAGAGTAACCTCTTCAACAATTGAACCACTACCAGAATGGGTGTTATACGGAACTGCAAGGCTTCTTGTAAATGTAATATTGGTCGGTAGTAATGCAGTTAAGTAGATTTTTTCTAATTCCAAATCTTCTGAATAGTCTTGTGTTTCAAAATCCTGTGCAAAGCCAACTGTTGAAAACAGGGCAAACACCGCAAATAAGAAGAATGTTGTACGCATAGAAAAAGATAGAAACTAAGGTTTATATCTATTGCTGACTTGGGGGTGGAAAAATGGAAAAGCAATTCAAATCGAGTGAATGTATTTATTTCTATTTCTTGTAGTATCTATCAATGCAAGAGAACTTGTGGACTGTTCCAAAAGAAAAATTATTATCTTCACTTGAATCCAGGGAGAATGGGTTAACTAACCATGAAGTAAAAAATAGGCAAGAAAAGTATGGAATGAATATTGTTCCAGAGAAAGATAAGCGGGAATGGTTAGATATTTTAGTTTCACAGTTCATAAGCCCACTTCTTCTAATCTTAATTTTCGCATTAATTATTGCTGCATATTTGGGAGATATGTTTGATACAATTATTATTTTGGCAATTGTAATTATTAGCGCAGTTTTAGGATTCATTCAGGAGTATAAGTCTGAAAAAGTTCTTGAGGAACTGAAAAAATATGTTTCTTACCATGTAACAGTAATTAGAAATGGGGAACGAGTAAGAATTGATTCCAGGGAATTAGTTCCTGGGGATATTGTTACAGTTGGAATTGGGGATATTGTTCCTGCAGACATCCGAATTATAGAAACAACAGGCATCGCAGTGGATGAAGGGATTTTAACTGGAGAATCCAGGGAAGTAGAAAAGAATATCCTAGTTCCATCTTCTACAAATATTCCTCAGGAAATAACTAATGGAATATTCATGGGAACTACGGTTTTGGATGGATATGCAAAAGGAATTGTAATTTCCACTGGAGAGAATACTTTTTTCGGAAAAACAGCTGCTGTTTTTAGTTCCAAGGTTCCTGAATCAGATTTCCAACTAGGAATAAGAAAGTTTGGGGATGTACTCATTAGAATTATCCTAATTATTTCAGTGGTTATTTTCCTTTCAAATTATTTGATGGAGCATGGAGAAAACCCATTAGTTGATTCTGCGCTTTTTGCACTTGCAATTGCAATTGGAATAGCACCTGAGGCATTGCCAGTAGTGATTACAATTACGCTCTCGAGTGGAAGTCTTGCACTTGCAAAAAAGAAAGTAGTTACTAAAAAATTAGCTGCAATTGAAGACTTAGGAAACATGGATGTGCTTTGCACAGATAAAACTGGAACACTTACTGATGAGATTAGGGTAGAAAGATATGTTGATTTGGATAAGAAGGATAGCCATGATGTACTCGAGTATGCAGCACTTTGTAATTCAGCAGTTGGAACTGTAAAGATAAGGGGAAATGCAATAGATGTTGCAATAAGAAAGCATGCAAGGCATTTGTGTGCTCACCTCCCAAGATTCAAGAAAATACAGGAAATTCCTTTTGATTTTAATCGTAAGAGAATGGGGCAGGTAATTAGAGAAGGAAAAAAATATTATTTGATTGTAAAAGGAGCTCCGGAAAATGTAATGGAGAGATGCACAAAAGTAGAAATGGATGGGAAGCTCTGGAATGTTTCGAAAAAATCTAAAGAACTGAAGAAAATGATTGAGGAATATCACTCACAAGGGTACAGTTCAATTGCAGTTGCATACAGAGAAATAGAATCAAAGAAAAATTACTCCAAAGAAGATGAGGAAGAATTAGTATTCATAGGATTTGTATTATTAAAGAGCCATCCAAAAGCATCTGTAAGATCAACACTTGAGCGATTGAAGAAATTGAATGTTTCACTTAAGATAATTAGTGGGGATGACTCATTAGTTACTAAAAAATTGTGTAAGGATATTGGATTTGGAATCTCAGAGGATCGAATAATTCTTGGAAGTGAGATTAAGGAAATGGATGAGAAGGAACTTTCTAAAATAGTTGAAAAATATAATGTTTTTGCAAGGGTAACTCCTGAACAGAAATTAAAGATTATAGAAAAACTTCGAGAAAATGGCCACGTGGTTGGATTCTTAGGGGATGGGATAAATGATGCACCTTCTCTTAGGACTGCAGATGTCGGAATTTCAGTGGAGAGCGCAGCAGATGTAGCTAAAGGGGCTTCGCATATTATTTTACTTGAGAAAAGTTTAGGAGTAATCTGCGACGGCATTGAAGGTGGAAGAAAAACATTTGGGAACATTACTAAGTATATTCAGAATACAATGAGTGCGAACCAGGGAAATATGATTACCCTTGCACTTTCCTCGTTCTTTTTACCATTTATTCCTTTGCTTCCAGGACAAATTCTTCTGAATAATCTTCTTTCAGATATTCCATTAATGGGAATTTCTACAGATAGGGTAGATGATCAGTATACGAAAAAACCTCAGAAATGGGATATAAAAATGCTGGTCAAGTTTATGATTTTCTTTGGGGTTATAAGCACAATTTTTGATCTTTTATTTATAGGAATAGTGTATTTCTTCATGCATGTTGACGTGGATACGTTTAGAACTGCCTGGTTCTTGGAATCTGTACTTTCAGAAATGCTGATTGTATTTTCGCTTAGAACCCAGTTTGTATTTTTTAGAAACCTTCCTTCAAAAATACTATTTCTTGCTTCAATTGGAGCTGGAGCATTATCTGTATTTGTAATCTACTTTGAACCAATTGCAAGCATGTTCCACCTTGTTCCTTTAGGAGTTCCAATGCTTCTATTTACTGCTGGAACATTGATTGCTTATTTCGCGGTTACAGAGATAGGAAAGGTAATTTTCTATAAGAGAATACATCCAATGGATTAAGTTCTTTCAAATTGAAAATATAAAAGAAATTAATTCTTTCTGAATATTGTAACTAAGGAACCCAAAAATCCTCCAGAAAGTGCAGTTACTAATTGTAAAGGGCCCATTGCAAATAGGAAGGGCTGAGGAACAATCTTAAGTGAAACTAAACCCAGTGCGACTACAAATAAAAGGGCAGATTTTACAATTGAGGAATAAACTATTCCTTGAACTAATTGGTGTTTAGCTACGGAGAATTTCTTGATTAAATAAACATAAATGAAATTTCCTAACCAGATTGCAGGGATAAAATACAAAAGAAAAGTTGTATTTACTCCAAATACAAATCCAGTTAAGTATGCACCAATGCTTGGAAGAGCAATTACAAATAGGTTCTTCCATCCAGAAATATCACTCTTACCGAAGAGCACCCCACCCTAAATCCAGAGAACAAAGTTCTCTGTCTCTTCAAAACTGCGGGTTTTGAAGATGGCTGGGTTTGTTGCTCCGATTGAAATTCAAAAAAGAATTTCAATGGACCTTTGAAGCATTTTGCTTCAAACGGTCATTCGGTAAGATCTCGCAAAGTCGGAGTCGGCATTTTCAGCTCCTCAAAAACAGTATACCATTTTTGGGGATTTGAGAACTTTGTTCTCAAAGTTGCTGAAAAGATAGAGAACCGTTAGTTCTCTGGATTCACTCAACTCTCTAAAAGAGAGTTGTTTCTCTGCCGACTTTGCGATAAAATGCAGAAAGAACAAGAATGGAATTTACAAGAGTTCCGACTAAAAACTGGTTAGGTAATCCAGTTAGATGGCCAAGTACAATCGGGAATAAGAAGATTAGAAAACAATAGGAAAGAAATTCATACAATTCCTTTTGGCCAACTTCATACTTATCTACAAATATATTTCTTAATTCCATAAATTGAATTGAACTAAATCATTTTAATTTTTTGTGGAGAATCCTCTTTATGAGATTTGAAATTTTGGAAAGAGCTGTAAGGGATAAGAGTATTCTAAAGGTTGCACAATTAGCTCCAGCAGTAAGGGTAAGTTTAGGGGAAATGTTTGGATTCGAAGCAGGAACAATTCTTACAAAAAAAATAGTTGGAGCACTTAAGGAATTAGGATTTGATTATATTTTTGATACGAGTTTTGGAGCAGATGTTGCAATTGTAGAGGAGAGCAAGGAACTGGGGGACAGACTAAAGAAAGGTGGAATATTTCCAATGATTAATTCCTGCTGTCCAGGGACAATAAGCTTCCTGGAACATGCTTACCCAGATTTGGTTCCAAATATTGCTACTGTAAAAAGCCCGATGGAAGTAACTGGAGTACTAATTAAAACGTATTTTGCAGAAAAGAAGAAAATTCCTCCAGAAAAAATACTCTCAGTTGCAGTTATGCCGTGCATAATCAAGAAGGCTGAGGCATTTAGGCCAGAATTGAGAATGAATGGGAAACTAGTAATAGACGGAGTTCTGACTACAGTTGAGCTTGGAGAATTACTAAAGGCAAAGAAAATTGACCTGAAAAATTGCAAGGAAAGGGAATTTGATTCCTTAATGGGCGTTGCTTCTGGTGCTGGGCAGATATTTGGCTCTACTGGAGGAGTAAGTGAGGCTGCAATTAGGAATTATGCACACATGAATAATATTCCAATTGAGAAAATAGATACAAAACAACTGAGAAGTTTTGAGGGAGTAAGGGAAATGGAATTTTCTCTTGGTGAAAAAAAGATTAAGATTGCAATAATAAATTCCCTTAGAAATGCAAATCAAGTGTTAAATGATTCAGATAAAATGAAGGAGTATACGTTCATAGAAATTATGGCTTGCTTGGGTGGATGTGTTGGAGGAGCTGGACAGCCAACTTCAACTAAGGAAATTCTAGAGAAAAGAAGAGCTGGGCTGTATTCAATTGATGCAAAAACCAAAATAAAAATTTCTTCTGAAAATCCAGAAGTGAAAAAACTTTATGAAGAATTCTTAGGGGCTCCAAGAAGTAAAAGAGCATTGAGAATACTGCACACTGGATTTGTAAGAACATGTGTAGATTGCTTCTAAGAAGACTGGTGTTGGTACGGGCATACTAAGCAAAATCTCTAATAGCTAAAAGAATGGAAAATTCAATTCTAGTTCCTCAATTAATCTGTTTGAGTTGCTGGAATTCAGAAAGAAGTAGTTTGAAAAGTTAATAGCCATGTTTTTTACAGTTCTCGCAAATTCCATAAACATCAAGCTGAAAATGGCACATCTCTCCTTTAATTGAATTCTTGATTGCACTAATATCTTCTATATTCAAATGTGTTGTCTTGCCGCACTGTTTGCATATAAAATGCGAGTGGTTCCTTTTTTCAACTGAATATAATTTCTTTCCTCCACATCTGTAAGAATGTAATTCATTATCAATTATTTTTTGTTTAAGGTATCGATAGATGGTGGCGATTCCGATTGAAGTATCAATTTTTTTAACATGTTTCAGTAGATCTTCTGCAGTGAAAAATATAGCTGCTTTAATTATCTCAGAATCAAGTATGTCCTTTTGCCTTGTTCTTCTTGATGCCCTTACCATAGAATCCTTATTGATAATAGGTATCAATAATATTTATAAATAAATGATTCGAAGATTTACTGTAAATTGGTGAATAAAATGATTTTTTTATATATCTTAGCTGCTGTGATTATAGTAAGTCTAATCTCATTGAGTGGAATTTGGATTCTTGGATTTAAGGAAAAACAATTCAGAAGAATTACTGGATTACTGGTAAGCTTTTCTGCAGGAACAATGCTTGGAGGAGCATTTCTTCATTTGCTTCCAGAAGCAGTTGAAGTAAGTGAAGGATTGGAGCCATTCCTTCTATTCCTTACAGGGATTGTATTATTTTTCATAATTGAGAAATTCCTATCCTGGAGACACTGTCATGATGGGCATTGTGAGATTCATGCAGTTGCACATTTGAATATAATTGGAGATTTCGTGCATAATTTTACGGATGGAATTGCGATTGCAGCTGCGTTTATTTTAAGCATTCCAACTGGAATCGCAACTACAGTTGCAATAGCAGTACATGAAATTCCTCAGGAGATGGGAGATTTTGCATTATTATTGCATAGTGGACTTACAAAAAGCAAGGCAATTTTATATAATTTCATTAGTGCGTTAGGTGCAGTAGCTGGGGCAGTGGCAACTTACTTGTTTGCAACAACTCCAGAATCAGTTCTATTTTTGATGCCTATTGCTGCTGGTGGGTTTGCGTACATGGCTGGAACAGATATAATGCCTCAGTTGCATAAAGAGAAAAAAGGTTCTGATTCAGTAATTCAGTTGGGATTGTTATTAGTTGGAATCGGACTTATGTGGGTAATGAAACTCTACTTGGAAGTTGCTTAAATTTGGGTCTTGGAGGTCTTGATCAATAAGACCAAGTCAACAGATATTACTGAAATGGTCTAGGGGTCTTGTTCTTTTGCTTATTTTATTTTTTTCATCAGTGGAGAAATTAAAAGTGCGAATAGTACTGAAGCAAGGTAAGAAAGAATTGTCCCAAAAATTAAACCGTATTTTGGATAAGTATAGACAATTGCGATTGCAAAAACAAGAATATTAGTGGATGCAAGAAGCATAACCTTTCCAGTTGCTCTTGAGAAATCAACTCCTTTGGACTTTGTGAGCAAGTACATTGTGGAGAACATTACTGCAGGAAAGATTGAGAATATCCCACCCCAAACAGGACCTAAGAAAGCAGCAATCAATATTGCTGAGGAAACTACTCCTCCTGAAAGGCATGCACGTAAGAGCAGTTCTTTTATTGAATAGGATTTCTTTTCTTTGCGTTCAATAGAAGGAATTTGTAATTTAAATTCAAGAATATAAAATAAAAATATTGTAATTAATAAGTAAATTAAAGTTCCAAATAATATATTATCATACGCAATTGTTCCAATTGGATATGCAAGTATTGCCCAAGCAAGGAATGCGGGTATAAACGAGAATAAACCGTATTTCTTCGCACAAATTATAAATGTGAATAAGAATACGCTATCAATTACCATTGCAAGCGGGACGATTCTTGCTGCATTTGCTGCAAATTCAGGTGTTTGGGTCCAGCCAATAAATAAAAAAGAAACTAAAATATTTGAGGGCATATTTCCTATGAGCCCTCCTATTTTTGTCCCTAATTTTTCGGAAAGAACAGTAACTAGGGTTATCCAGACTCCAGCAACTATAAAGGAAAGTGCAACCCTAAACAATAATTCTTCCATCTAATCAACAGGTCATCT
>CAYYPF010000052.1:0-7367 GCA_964473475.1 Microcaldota archaeon
TTTAAATTTAAAATTAAATTCTTCTAAGAGTGTGAAAACATTTTCTTCTTTTTCAGAATTTAGATAAGCAAATGCCCTTTTTGATTCTGCAACTGCGAATTTGTTTGTAATGAATGAGTTTTTTAGGCAGGAAAGAAGCATTCTTGCTCCTGCATAGGAAGCAGTTTCTTCTACAAACTCTGGAAGCCTCATTGCAGAGCTCTTTCTTGCAATTCCTTTTAGAGCAGCCTTTACCCGCTCAAGAGACATTTCTACAATTCGCTCATTTACTTCTGCTCCGGAATCCTTTAGAAATTCCTTTGCAGAATTGGAGAATGGATATTTAGCTGAAAAAATAGAAACTTCCATATATGGATATTGTGGGGGTTTAAAATTAAAATCTAAGTATTATGATTATGTTTATCCTGAGACAAGAATGTTTTCCAGTGAACGTTGTTCACTAGCTCTCCAAGAACACTGTTCTTGGAGATCTTGTCTCAATCTATACTCCTCCGCCTCTAAAATCAACATGGCCGAAGAGGCCCCGTGGCACAAACTTGTTGCAATGCAACAAGATGCCCATTGTTCTACAGAACAATCGGGAGCAGCGGGTATCAAACCTAGTTTTTGAAAACAAGGATACAAAATCCAGATTACTTAGTTGGATGAGTATATACTGAGATGTGTCATAGATAGTATTAAAAACGGTTTTACTAAGAATGAATATTATATGAAAAATAGTACATTGAAACAAAAACCACTCAAAGTACCAACCTTTTTTAGAAAATTGAGTAGAGCGGGGTTGGTGCTGACCGCATCTCTTTTAGTTGCAGGCTGCTGTGAAGAGGGGAATATGCAAAGCACCTGCGGAAAGCGGACAGAAGCGCAAAAAAAAGAACTGTGCACTGTGGATACTGCGCAGGCCTGTTTAAAAGAGAGAGATCCTTTAACTGGGTCACGACAACGAGAGTTAATACTAGAAAATATTGAGGCAGAACTGGGCTGGATTGATGCGATATATGAGATGGCACAACAACACGGAAAAGAAGTTCCGTATGCAACTACTGCTTCCTCTTACGCAGAAATTGCTCTGAACTATTACAGTTGCGGGTATCTTGCAGAAGCAAAAAAATATTCTCAAAAAGCGCTTGAACTACTTGAGATGGATCCAAGAAATGTCGATTCTCTTGATTCCGTAGTATATTCACGGACCTATCTAGAGCTTGCAAGATTGGTGATTTACTTGGGAGATTTTGAACTTGCAAAACAGTATGCTCTGGAAGCAACGTACTACGCAGAAAAATCAGGACAGCAAAATATGGTTAATACAACTAAAAAATTTATGGAAGATACAATTCCCTGTTGTGAAGAATTTTCAGAGGGAATGTTAAAATAAGCGTACAAACTATCTGATTATGCGTATTTGTTTTTTAGGAGATTTTCTTTTTTCTCTCGGTTTTTTGATTTTTTCTTTTTCGAACTCACTGTTTTTTTTGTTCTTTTAGTTTCTACATCCGCATGGCTCTTCCAGAGTAGTTCAATTAGAATATACCCAACATCAAATGCAAGAATTCCTGCTAGGTATTCCCATTTTCCAAAGAAAATAAATGGAATTGCTACGAGCTTTAGAATAGGCCTAAAGTCCTGCACCCAAACTGGCTTGTTCCAGAATAAGATTTTATCAAATTCATCTAAGGAAGCTGCAATTAAGAATACTGCAAATGGAATCAATAAAAATTCAGGTAATCCTAAGTACAATGCAAATAAAATTGCAATTGTAAATCCAATCCTATGAGTCCAGGTATCTAGTTTTCTAACAATTGCCTGTGCACATAGTGCACCTAAAAAGATCATTGCAAAAGGAGCTTTTGAGATTAAATAGCCAATCAGGATTCCGTACGCGATTGCAAGAGGCCATTTTTCAGGAGCTTCTTTTCTTTTGGATTCATCTTCTATATTATCTACAATTTTTACAAAAATACCTGCAAGGAATGCAAGCACAAAATAAATGAATTCTCCGTACATAGAATTGCTTGGGAAGAAAGTATTATATATATGTATTCTAATACTTTTCTATGGATCTAAATAAAGAATTAGGGATTATGGAGATCCTAACTAAATCTTTGGAATTTTTTAGGGAAAACATACAAACAATTTTGATGATTACACTGATTGTATCTGTGCCCATATTTTTTATATCAAGACTAATATTGGAATTATTTTTTAAATCACTACTGTCTGTTTCAAGTGAATCATTTTCGTATTCTAATTCTGGATCAATGATTCAAACGCTTCTCTCTTTTACTGGGGTAATGCTCATATTGGGATTAATTTCCGGGCTTTTAGTTACAATGGGTCTTGCGTATTTTATTAGTAAAAAAATAAAAGGAGAAAAGAGTGATTATAAAAAGGCATTGCAAAAAGCAGTTTCTAAACTTCCAATTGGATTAGGAACAAGCATTTTCGAGGGAATATTGCTCGTAATTCTATTTATTCTTTTAATTTTACCTGGGATATACTTTTCATACCTATGGGTTTTCGCAACGTATGCAATAGTTCTAAGGGATAAATCCTGGATGAAGGCATTGGATTATAGTAAGAGCATTGTTCAGGGAAGATGGTGGAGCTTATTTGGAAAATTATTAGTAATGGGTATTATTGTTGGTATAGCTGCCATTGTAGTAATTTTTGTTGTAGCTCTTGTTGTTCAGCTAATACCTCTGGCAATAGTCCAAAATCTAATAATAGACTGCGTAGGCTGGGCTATTAAGGCATATACGCTCGTGGTTTTAACTATTTTATTCTTGAATATGGAGGCAACTAAAAAAGCCTAGAGCTAAGTAGAGTGTGCAAAACAGATAGTACAAAAAATTAGACCATATGGTTTAAAAAAGTATACTATTGTATAAAATATTGGACCATATGGTAAAAATATTTAGACTATTGGGGAAAAAAACAAATTCTGTTTTGTTAGAATACTTTTTAGACCATAACTCACGGGAATATCATCCAGCAATATTGCTGAAAAAAATAAAAATTTCAAAGATGAGCCTCTATAAGGGGCTCAGAGAATTGGAAAAAAGCGGGATTTTGAATAAAAAAAGTTTAGGAAAAATGAATATGTATGATTTGGATAATGAAAATCCCCTTGTCAAACAACTGAAGAAGTTACATATCCTTGGCAAAGTAGCTGAACAAGCAGTGTCTCTTAAAGATCAGGCAGAAGTATACTTGTACGGCTCCTGCGCAAGGGGAGAGAACACAGAAGAAAGCGATATAGATATCTTAGTAGTTACTAATATTGAACGGAGAGAAATAACTAAACACCTGAAAAATGAAAAGACAAAAATAATGATATTTACTCCACTTGAATATAGTATGTTATATAAACAGGATAAACCATTTTATGAACGAGTCGAAAGGGATAAGATACGCGTGATCTAATGGATATTGAGGAATTAGTGAAAGAGAGAAAACTAAGAAGAATACCTGTAGCACAGGATTTAATAAAAAAAAGAAATTGGAGAAGCTGATTATGACCTTAAGATGGCAAATGAATCATTAAAACATGGAGATTTTAAATGGTCCATAGTTAAATCTTATTATTCAATGTTTCATTATGCAAAGGCAGTTCTATTTCAGATGGGGCTGAAAGAGAGATCTCACACAGTAATAGGTGAAGTTTTAGAAATTCTCCATATTGAAGGAAAATTAGAATCTAGATTCGTCAATGATTTCTATGCAGCAATGGATGCACGTGAAGGGGCGGATTACCATTATAAACATCCTGAAATGACTGCAGAAGTATTGATAGAATTAGCTGAGGAATTTACTGGAGAAATCAACATGACCGAAGAGACCCCGCAGCAAGCTGCGCGGTATACCTCATTCGGTCATGACTTTCAAAAACTGGTCGCTGCAAGCAGCGGGGTATCAAACCCAGTTTTTGAAATGAAATTATTGCTAAAAAGGATTCAGAAAAGTTTACTATAGAGTAAAGGAAAAACAATTGATGCATCCCCATTTACAGTAATAGAATTTGATTCTTCTTTTAATTTTCCCCAGGAAACTGCTTCCTTGGTCTTTGCACCTGAAAGGGAGCCATCATACTCTGGGGCAGTTGAAACATAAACTGCATAATCCAATCCCCCTCTTAAAATATTTACTCCAATTGTATGGTGCTTGGAAATTCCTCCTCCAAGAATAATTGCTCCGGTTTTTTCTGCGTTTATTGCTAAATTCGCAAGGGTTTTCATATCTCCAGTTACATCAATCATGAACTGATGGCTCTGCTTGAAGAAATAGGTTTGGAGCCCAATTGCTGAGTCTGTAATTCCAGGAGAGAATACTGGGATTTTATTTCTAGAACACCAATACAAAAATGAATTTTTATTCTGGATTGAATTTCCAATCTCTGCAATTAATTCAGATGGAGAAACGATTTTCTGCTCCTTACTGAACTTTTCAAAAATTGGTTTCATTTTTTCCTCTAGAATTTCATAGCATTTGTTTGGAACTAGGATATTCCCAATCCTATTGATTCCCTTTTCATGCAATTCCTTATCATCCAGGTTAAAATCTCCTAAATTATACTCTGAATAAGATCTAATCAAATCATGGTCTATTGAGCCTCCAGTTGTAATTACTACATCTATGAATTTTTTTCTTGCAAATTCAGTGAATAGGCCCCTTAGGCCTGAAGCCATCATATTTGCAGTGAATGCAAAAAAAACAGTTGCCTTTTCCTTTTTCATTCTTTTGATTATTTCCACTGCCCGTGAAAGATGAGTTGCCTGGAAACCCGAACATTCAAAACCTTCTAAAGGATTTTTTGGATCTAAATCTTGGATTTTTTTCATGAATTAAACACCTAATTTTTCTCTAACTATTTTTAGAAATTTTTCAGCACACTCAATTGCATATTTTGCCTCATGCTCGGAAATTATTCCAACTTCCCAGTAAACTGCCTCGTTCCTTTTCTTTCGCATGTCCGAAAACAATAGAATTATTTCACGAAACTTACTCTCAAATTTAATTTTAGCATAGTCAATAGCGATTATGTGGTAAGATTCTCCAATTGGAGAATAACCATCTGTAAACATGAGTGCACGGGTTGCCTGAAGCATTGAGTTATACGCAATTGCAAAGGACCAATCTAAATCGGCACTCAGCATCTTCTTAGCAAGTTTAAGATCACGTTCAGATGCAGCTAGGCACTCCTTTGCCTGTTCAGGATCAGGCTCAATCTTTTTTATTTTATCTCCTTTCAGTAAATCGCTCAAATTCATTCTCATTACCGATAACAAATGATTTCTTTCCTTTCAGAACATTCTGTATAAAAGGTTTATTCATCTTTTGCTTAAACTCTTCTGGAGGGAAGATTATATAATTTATTTCCCTGTTGAGCTTCTTCTCTACTTTTTGAATTAATAATACGATTTCGTTTGGTAAAACATTTCCTATAATCATTAGGTCGATATCACTATGCACCTTTTCACTGCCCCGTGGATATGAGCCAAAAACAAAAGCAAATGGAATCTTATTTTTTAAGGAACCAAAAACTGATTTAATCGAGCCAACAATTCCTTCAGTTTTTAGTATAATCCCCCTAAGTTCTTTGTAGATTGGGCACTCTCGGTTTACAAAATAGTATTTTAGGTTAGCTTTTCCTTCTGAAATTAAGATTCCTGAATTTTCTAATTTAATTAGTTCGCTTCTAACAACTGAGGGTTGTTGGGAAAATTCCCTAGAAAGTTCCCGTAAATAGAATTTTTTATATGGATTTGTAAATAATAGAACTAACAGTTTTCGCTTAGTCTTTGAAGTAATTATAGAGCTTAGCATGTACTATTTTTTGATACAACTGTTTTAAAAATTAGTATGTGCCTCTGTTTATCTCTGGACAGCTGGAATTATTTCTTGTGAAGCAAGTTCTAGTTTACGAGCAATTTGTCCACAATGAACAATAAAATCTGGGGTCTCGCCAAATTCATACAAATAGTACTTTACTGCTGCAAGTAATGCAAAGTATCCCAATCTCTCACCGTCCATCCCAAAGAATTCAGGTATCTTACTTGAATCTGGTGGATTGCCCATTACGCCATCTTTTATTTCTTCCATACAAGATTTGTAACCCAAAACAGTATTCCTACCCATTTCTGATTCTGGAATTCCAAACAGCAAAACCCCAAAAACCTCACTGAATTCAAGTTCAGGGCATTCTGAGTATAAAATCTTTGCAAGTACCCCATTTCTCTCAAAAATTACGTGGTCAATTTCTCGGTTTTTAGAGTTATGGAATGCAAGATCTGAAGAATGGAACCACTCATGGGCAATTACTGATGCTAAATTAGTACGCGCTAGGTAAGGCAACGAAGCTCTAAGTTCTTCTTCTGTGTGCAAAGTCAAGCTAAACCCTTTTTTCTTCAAACCAAGAACGAAGTATCTTACATCAGCCAGTATAGTAATTGCTCTGGAATGCTCCACCTCACTTTCTGAACCAAATTCCTTTGCAAATGCAACAACCTCCTGTGTAGAAATTGAATCTTTAGATGCTAGTTTTATTGCTTTTTTAATTTGCCTTTGGAGTTCTGGGCCCCCGCCTTCAGAATCCAACAGAGACAGTATTCTGCCTACCCTAGAATGTTCTGTGAAAAGAAAATTTAGAAAAACTGCTGAGGAGTTGTCTGGAAAATGGATCCCAGTCTGAACCTCGAATGTAGCTTCTACAATATCAACTAATATTGGTGAATGACCATTCATTGAAAAAGGATTTTGAATTGCTCTACCTACGATATAGTGAAGCTCTCCATCCTCTAGCAAAACCTTCAAAAAAATTCCGTGAGAACCTAAAAAAGAACCAACTTTATCAAATGCACCCAAGAGATCAGCACCAAGTGATTCTGGGGGACAGCCTGCAGAGAAAAATAATTGCGCGACATCCTCGGAAGGAACTGGAATTATCCTATGGCCCCGATTCACAATTTGATGCATTTTTTTAACATATCTTGCAATCTCTAGTGCAGAATCCAGTAGATCCTCTCTTACTTTACTCCTTGCTTCTTCAATGCATTTTCCAAATTTTACAAGGTTTCTATAGGGTTCTTTAATTTCTCTTACAGTTCCATTACTAGCGCGAACAATATACATGGACTATTTTGTGATAAGAAATATATAAAAAGGAATATGTAACAAAGTGGTCATATGTTATTCATCATTTTTGCCAATTCATTTGCAACATCACTTGCACAATAATTTAGGCCAAACTTCTTTTTTAAAGATTCCCCTGCCTTTCTGTTTAGGTAAGCACCAGCAACTGCTGATTCAAATGCTGGGTTCTTACAATGCAAAGCAGCAACTAAACCAGCAAGCACATCTCCTGTTCCTCC
>CAYYPF010000053.1:0-7266 GCA_964473475.1 Microcaldota archaeon
TGTTAAAGACCAATGTTTATTGGATGTAAAGAAAATTGGTTTGGGCGGAGCAGAATCTGATCTTGATCTTAATGAGGGAATCCCGGAGAATACTCAATTCAAAACACATATTACTTGTATAGAAAATGGGGAAAAAGTTTCTTGTTCAACTGTTGAATGGATAGGGCAAGAAGGATTTTCAGAAACTGAATCAACTAACGAATATCTATTAGGGACTATTGATGCAGAAGCAGATCTCTTCTCAATAACTGCAAAAGTACAACTGGAATCTGGAGACTTATTCTGTTTTTTGGACTCCATAGGCATAATCCACCCACAAAGCTGTGAAATCACAGAAGAATTTTTCACAGATGGATTTGATGATTTTAAATTTAGGGTGCAATGCTACCAAGGTACTGCAGAGGTAGATTGCAGTGAGGTTGGAACTGGAAAGCTGAATTATGATTTACTATTAAGTTCTGGAGAGGAAAATTTAATCTTAGATGCAGATTATACACAAGAAGAGAAAACTGTTTTTGGAGTAGGAGATGCACCAGATGAAAATTGGTTATTTGTTGAGATTATGAATTATTTACTGAATTATCCTGCTGGTGCTGAATATGATTTAACTGTAACTATTCCTTCAGTTAGTGGAACAGAAAGACCAATAGAATGTGATACAGAAGGAGATATTGGCAATCTTTTCTGCGAGTTTTTCCTATAATTTCCTGTGATGCTAATGTTGGACACTATTCTTTTTTCAGGAATTCCCCTTCCAGGAGAAACAATAAGAATTCTAATTGCATTTGTAGGTTTAGTAGTTGCAACTTATTTTGATTTATTCAATAGGAAAAATATCCCTGAAAATTTTCTCTATGCTTTCTTAGGCATCTCATTCCTAGCGAATTTGTATTTTTATAATCAGGAACTTTCCTTATTTGCGATTATAACTGCAATTCTAGTTTCCTTATTTGGATATTTATTTTATAGGGCTGGCCAGCTTGGAGGAGCAGATGTTTTCATTCTTGCTTCACTTTCCTTATTGCTTCCAGTTCATCCTTCTTTCTCTAAGCTTCCATTCAATTTCCCATTCATATTTTCATTGCTTATATTCTCAGGAGTTTTATTTGCATTATATACAATACTCTATTTTGGGATTAAGCTCACAAAAATAAAATCAAAACCAAATATTCCTTTCCTGGCACTTTTAATTCCATATTTTCTATTCCTTTATTTCTATTCCACACTTCCATTCTTTTCTCCAGCTTATTTGGCAATTGTTTCTGTGGTTCTTTTTTCAACTATATTTTTCTTAATCTATAAAAATAATATAAACAAACTGCTTTCTGAGAAAATACCTCTAAGAAAAGCAGAGGAAGAGGATGTGCTTGCATTAGAGTTCATGCCTAAAAACCTAGTTAAGAAATACAACTTACGGAGAATTCTTACTTTAAAGGAAATAAAACGATTAAAATCACTTAAATTAAAAGAAATTTATGTGTTTACTAATCTCCCCCCGTTCCTTCCATTCCTTTTGGTTGGGTTCTTATTCTCATTATTCTTTGCAGGTCTGCTAGTTTTATCAATGTAATTTCCATTTTAGGATAATTACAATTATTAGTATTCCAAAAATGGAAGTAAGATACCCAATATATTCAAGCAGTGTTGTTTCCTGGTAGAATAAAACTGATTTTGCCTCCTCAGAGGGAAGAACAAGCATAAAATTAGGCCCTGTTTGGTATATTTCGAGTTCCTTTCCAGAAGGGAATTCCTTGGCTTTCCAAAAGGATTGGTAGTATTCGCGTATAAGTACTGCATCTCCTTTTTTTATGGAGTTGAAGCTAATCTCTATTTTATCAGGATTATCTCTAGAATACTCATAAGGAAGGACCTCATAATTATTTTCTATATTTATATTTTCATTACTCAGGATCGGGATTATAGTATAGCTATTCATATTTTTCTTTGCAAGCGAATCAATATATCCTGCATCTAATTTTGGAACAGATATAATGTTCCCCCGAATAAGCGAGATTATTGGGTTGGGTTGCTTATATTCATAAATTGTAATATTTTTTCCATTTGATTCTTCTCCAAATACTTCTTCCAACAAGGGGCTGCTCCAGAAGCTATGCCCTCTTTTGCTCGTGCTGAAATATTTTACAGCATACCAATCAAGGAAGAACAAGCTTTCATTAAGACTTTTTTCCCCTCTCATAGCTGCTATCATGGCATAATGGATCTCTGGATAAATAATCTGCTGATCATAGTACCCGGAAGTTTGCGGTTGTTTTGGGAAAAAATAATTAAGCGGCTCTGCCAAGTAATAGTTGTGCGACCCAAACCTCCAGTTTTCAGATCCTCCGACAATCGGAAATTTCGGGTTTTTCATTATTTCCTTAAAAAATCCATATGCACTTGCCTCGTTATTATAGCTGAAGTTGCTGTAATTTATCCCAGTATTGTAATAATTTAGTGCGAGCCCGACAACAAGCAGGAGCACAATAAGAAATACTGTTTTTTTACTGTAAAAAATTTTTTCCTTTTCGAATATGACTCCAGCATAAATACAGGCAAGTATCGAAACAGGTATTATAAACCGTATTGCACCTATGCCTGTTGGGTAATATGATCCTAATACTCCCAGTAACATAAGTAAAAATATTATTGAAGATACAAACAAGTAGCGCACATTTTTATCTTGCCTTAATTTTTCTTTTTTTAGGAACAAATACACAGCAAAGAGAAAGAACGCGAATGCAATTCCTATTTCTTCAGCAGAATTTCCCCACATTGTTTTGTTTCCAAATCCCAATAAGCGTAATGGGTTTATGTATTCCTTATCCCCGATAAAACTATTTGAGTATCCCAAGAATGGAATTAGCCAAAAACCAGCAAGCAGCATCCCTGGAAGAATTTTTACTATACATGCAAAAATAATTTGCACTATTTTATCCAGTCTTATGCTGTAATTCAGCACAATTCTTAGGAACAGCAAGAAAACCACGCACATGCTTATGAAAATATGGGAGAGAATAGAAATCGAAACAACCAGCCACAGAGCATACACGTATTTTTTATTTTCTTCAGATTTTTCTAGAAAAAACATCGAAAATGGGAGAGTCCACATTGCAAATATAAATGGGAGGTTTCCCACAACAATATAATAATACGAGAGATTCAATACAGTTAAGAACAGGAGGGCTGAAAATAAAGCAGCATGCTGTTTTTTTGTTAATTTCTGAACCAATAAATAGATTCCAGCAGCAGTTAAAAAGATGCTCAAAAAAGAGAGCATATTTACAGCAATTATACTGTTCCAGAGCAGGTATGCAAGGACATACATCATGGGCGGGTAAGAGGTAAAGAGGTCAGTTCCTGCATACCATGCCATATTCACCTTGGAAAATCCAAAACATTCAATGTAGGACAATTTGCTTAGGTGCCCAAGCGTATCCAGTCCTACTGGGCTTTTGCTGAGTGGTGCTGGATAAAAAATGATAAAGGAGAGTATAAGCAGAGCCAATAAACAGAACGCATTTTTTTTATCCATCATTGTATATAATCTCGATAGCAATGTGATTTTAAATTTAGCCCTAACCTATCCAATAAGCCTTCTTTTTTGTTGATTGTTTAAGTTTAAAAATATTAGCTGGTTAAGGAAAGAGAAAGATATGGACGTTTCAGAAGTATTGATTTACCTTGTTGCATTTGTGCTCTTATATTCTGTAGTATTCCTAGTGCTATTATATTTGAAAAATTGGAATAAAATAAAGGAAGGAAGAAAACTTTCAACTAACTGGGAACCAGTAATTTCAATCTTAGTCCCAGCGTATAATGAGGGCAAGCACTTGCACAAATGCCTGGATTCCTTGCTTGCATTGGATTATCCAAGGAACAAGCTTGAAATAATTGTAATCAATGATGGTTCAATAGATAATACTGCAAAAGTGGTTGAGGAGTATTCCAAGAATGGAGTAAAACTAATAAATAAAAAAAATTCCGGGAAAGCTGCAAGCCTAAACTATGCGATTCCAAAAGCAAAAGGAGAATTAATCGCAACAATGGATGCAGATTCCTATGCAACCCCGGATGTTATACGTAAACTGCTTCCTTCTTTTGAAGAAAAAGAGGTAATGGCAGCTACCCCTGCAGTAAAAGTACTTAGTGATAGTCACATAGTAAAAGAAATTCAGAGAATCGAATATTTGTTGATTCTCCTCTCGCGAAGATTATTCTCTTTTTTAGATGCAGTTCCAGTTACTACTGGACCATTTAGTATGTTTCGGGCTAAAGTTTTCAAAGAACTTGGAGGATTTGATGAGCAGACAATTGTAGAAGATCATGAAATGGCGCTTAGAATCCAAAAAAATAATTATAAAATAAGAAGCTCAATTGATGCAGTTGTTTATACTGAAGTTCCAGCTTCACTCCGTGGATTAGTTAACCAAAGAGTAAGATGGCATAGGGGGGGAATGCATAATCTATACAAATACAGGGAAATGATTTCTCCAAAATATGGGGATTTTGGAATGTTTGTAATTCCAATTTTGTGCTTAGCTCCAGTGCTTGCATTGCTAATAGTTCTTACCTTATCTGTAATTTCTTTCATAAACCAGCCTCTTTATTTTGATAAAATCGGATTGGATGTTTTGATCTTGTCCATTAAGCCATTGACTGGAGTATTACTGCTATTGTTCGTAGTTTCAATGATTTGGATCTATCTTTCAATAAGGGCATTCAAAGGAGAGAAGGCAAATTTCTTCTCAATGGTTTTTTATATCTTCATCTATTGGTATATTGCTATTGCGTATAATCTCATAACCATAGTAAAAGAATTAAAAAGGGAAAAGTTGAGTTGGTAATATGTCTACTGAAAGAAAACTTAGCATAAGCCTGTATGCACTTGCATTTGTTATTACTATAATTATATTTCTTACAGGAATTTATGTTGGAACTGAAATGAGCAAGAGCGTGAATGCAAAGGTAATGGGCGAGGTTAATGCAGTTTCCCAGAGTACGCTTTCCTTACAACTTTTGCTCCTTATGGAGCCATCTGTAGATTTTTGCCCTGTTTTTTCTGAAGAACTTCAAAAACTGCATGGAGAAATGACGCTTCTGGGAGATAAACTCAGTTACATTGAAACTGTAAACGGAGATTCTGATCCAGAATTAAAAAAAGAATATTTTAAGTTGGAACTTAGCTCTTATCTTTTGCGCACTAGGGTCAAAGAACTTTGTGGAGAGGAGAATCCAATAATCCTTTATTTTTATTCAAATGAGAATTGCGGAGAGCCTTGCAGCTCTCAAGGAGAAGAACTTACGAAATTAAGAGAATCTGAGAAAGTTATCCTCTACACATTTGATGGAACCTTGGATAGCTCAGTAGTTAAAGCATTAAAGACTAAGTTTGGAATTTCAACTTATCCAACACTTATAATCAATGAAGAGAAATTTACTGGGCTTAAAACAAAAACGCAAATTTTAAATATTCTAACTAAGTAGGTAATTAAGGTGTTGCAAATTACAAACCATCTTCTTAGGCATTTAGAGGTTTTACTTATTACATACCGAGAGCGCTTTCTACTGTATTGCTTTTCGATCCAGAGAACGTTCCGTTCTCTATCCCATTCAACAGCTTCGCAGTTGAAGGCCGCTCAGTCTGAACTAGTATATACCAAGGTTTTAATTTGCAATAGGCTAAGGTGATAGTATGGATTTGATAATTTACGCGATTTTGGGTTTGTTAGTACTAATAGTACTATGGATTGTTGCGATATACAATAAATTAATTGTTCTTAAGAACAATATGGATAATGCATGGGCACAGATTGATGTACAGCTTAAGAGAAGGTTTGATTTGATTCCAAACTTAATGGAAACTGTAAAAGGCTATGCAAAACACGAGAAAACAGTATTCACTGATGTTGCTAAATATAGAAGCGCACTTATGAAAGGATCTCTTTCTGAAAGGGCAGAGGCAAACAATCTTTTAACTGCTGCATTAGGAAAATTAATTGCAGTTTCAGAGAACTACCCTCAATTGAAAGCAAATGAAAACTTCCTTAAATTACAAGAGGAGCTTGCAGGAACTGAAGATAAAATTTCCTTTGTAAGAACTTCCTACAATGATAATGTCCTGAGATATAATCAGACAATCCAGATATTCCCAGGAAGTTTGGTTGCAGGTACATTCCACTTTGGGCAAAGAGACTACTTTAGTGTTCCTGAAACAGAAAAGGCAGCACCAAAAGTTAAGTTCGAGTGATTGCGCTTCTTCGCACGAATCAAGTGAAACAAATGGAAGAAAAAGTTCATTTCTTTGATGCCATAGATGCAAACAAGCGTAATAGCTACTTGCTCATGGCATTCATGCTTCTTCTTTCTTTTTTAGGTGTATTTCTACTTTCAATATTTGTTATAGAAGATCTGGTTTTTGCAGGAATTATCGCACTAATTGTTGCTGGATTGTATATTATAATTACATATAATATTGGACTTTCCTTTATACTCTCACTCTCCGGAGCAAGGCCAGTAACTAAAAAGGAGAACCCATATCTATGCAATGTAATAGAAGGACTGAGCATTGCAGCAGGGATTCCCACTCCTAAGGCGTATATAATTAATGATCCAAGCCCAAATGCATTTGCATCAGGTAAGGATCCACAGCATGCAGTTGTAGTAGTAACTCAGGGACTTTTGGATAAATTAGAGAGAAGGGAACTTAGCGCAGTGGTTGCCCATGAAATTTCCCATATTGGGAATTATGATATTAGGTATATGATGGTTTCAGTAGTAATGGTTGGATTTATTGCACTTATTTCAAGAATAGTTCTAAGGTCCATGGCCCACGGAGGATTAGGTGCAATGGGAGGGGGCGGAGGAGGAAAAAAAGGCGGAGGAGCCGGAGTAATACTGTTGATAATGATAGTATTCATGATTCTTGCTCCAATATTTGCAGAGCTTGCAAGACTTGCACTTTCTAGGCAAAGGGAATTTCTTGCAGATGCAAACAGTGCAAGGCTTACAAGGGATCCAGCTGGATTAGCTTCTGCATTAAAGAAAGTCTCAAGTTTTAATATGCCTGTTCAGAGTGCAACAAGCGAATTAGCTCCACTATACTTTACAGATCCTCTTGCAGGAAAATTCTCTGGATTAAACAGAACCCATCCGCCTATAGATAAAAGAATTGAGAGATTAAAGAGTTTGATGTAAATAACTTCTATTGTTGCAATATGTGTAAACATAGGTTTATAAACTCTTTTAGCCGTAATTTTTACACTTAAT
>CAYYPF010000054.1:0-1914 GCA_964473475.1 Microcaldota archaeon
AGAGTATAAATATGCGCATTTGGACCTGCATCAAAGGTATATGCGCCGGTGAATTTTCCTTTTTCTTTATTTAGAGAAAGGAGCTCTCCAATTATTTTATAAGAAACTGGGGAAAGGTATTCAAGTTTAGGTTTTGTATCCCTCATCACTTCGTGCATACTATTGCTCTCTTCCATAATTATAGGGGCTAGTTTTTGGAAATCAAAATGCAGAATAGCCTTTCTTGCTTCTTTTAATCTAATTTGAACTTCTTTTAGCCTTTTCTTGAATAATTTAGAGGTTCTAACTGTAAATTCCATTCCTTTTCTAGAACCAACTTTTTTTTCTTTTTTCTCTACAATAGCAATCACATTCCTAAGCTTGGAAAGTTTTTCTTTAGGAACTAGTTGAACTGCAAAACAATCTGAACCATTTCTTTTTTTTCCTTTTTTCCATTCAACTGCCCCTCCAAAAATAGAACGTGCAGCTGAACCGCTTCCAAATCTTGCAAAATAAGAAAGTTCTTTAGGATTTAGTTTTAGGTTTAGGGCCTTGGAAGCTGCTCCTGCAAGTGCAGCAAATCCAGCTGCTGAGGAAGCTAGGCCTGCTCCTTTTGGAAAACTATTTCTAGAAAATACTTTAGCTTTGAATTTGCAACCTGATTTATTTCTTAGAATGTTTAAGAATTTAGAAACTCGTTCAACTTCTTCTTTTCTAGCTTGTGCTCCGTTGATCCAAAGCTCATCTTTCTTAAAAGAAGAATCAAAAACTACTTTGGTTTTAGTCTGTAATTGGTTGTCCATTGTAAAGGAAATGCTATTATTCGCAGGTATAACTAGTTTATCATTAGAATTTCCCCAGTACTTAATTACTGCGATATTTGAGTTTGCAATGGATTCTCCAATCAATCTAACCATATTACACAACCTTAAACCGTCATAACTCCGATATTAGATATATATTTAAGTATTAATTTCTTATGGCTATTTAATTAGATACATACATAAGGGATAATATGGAAATCGCGATGAACGACTGTTCGTTCATATCTCTCCATTGTGTATAAAAAAAAATTAATGAAAAAATCAAGGGATAATATGGAAATTATTAAATTAGGCGGAAGCATTATTACCAGAAAAATGGGATATATGGAAGCTGATGAGAGAAATATCGACTTTTTAGCTAAAATTTTGGCAAAATACTGGCACAGCGGAAAACGAGACATAATTATTGTCCACGGAGCAGGATCCTTTGGACATGCACCAGTACTTGCACATGGAATTGCAAAGGCAGTTAAAAGCGAGAAAAACAGGTTGGGTTTTGCAGATGTACATGCCTCTTGTTCATATTTATCTTTAATAATAGTTGAAGCACTGATTAAGAATGAAGTTCCAGCAGTTTCTATTCCTCCTACAGCAGTAATGGAACAAACTAATGGAAGAATCTCTAAATTTGATTCCAAGATTGTAATGGATTTTGTGAAACAAGGTTATTTGCCTGTATTGTATGGAGATATGATTCTTGATAGGAAAACTGGTGGATCAGTTTGTTCTGGAGATCAGATTGTTTCTTACTTAGGAAAGAATGCAAAAAGAATTATTTTTGCAGGCAATGTAGATGGAGTAATGGTTAATGGAAAGGTTGTTGAAAAGATAAATAACTTGAATATTGGGCATGTTGAAAAATACCTTACGATTTCTGATGCTCCGGACATAACTGGGGGAATGGCTGGAAAGGTTAGAGAGCTAATTAGGCTAAAAAGACCAACATTTATTGTAAATGCAGTCAAACATAAGAGATTAGAGGATATTTTGTGGGGAAGAAAGATCACTTCTACGGAAATTTGTATGAAGTAAAGCGTATAAGAATTAACTTAGGCGCTTCAGCCGCCTTAGTCATTTGAGATACTTTGAGACGGGCTTTGGATGTCGTGAA
>CAYYPF010000054.1:2014-7193 GCA_964473475.1 Microcaldota archaeon
ATAGGCGGATCTGTATAGACTATTATCGCCACCTTATCTCCGTAGATTAGAGTTTCGGTAATTAAATTCGCTTGTACTGGTAAGTATCTAAGTTCCGTATATTTTGAAGAAGAAATAGGCAAGTTCTTATTGAAATCATTATTCAGAAGCAATCTTTCATGTATTTTATTTCTTTTTACTTTTTCTATGTAAACTTTCCAAAATTCCTCACCTAAAACAGCTACTGAAGCATTTGAAACTCCAACACCCCAGTATTCTTTTTCTTCCAAAATCTCATAAAGTATTTCTTTAATTCCTTTATTTCCTTGGTGGACTGTTGCTCTAAATTTAGATTTATTTTTATCTAGAATATTAGAGATCTCTTTACTTATCTCTAAGGCCTTGACTACCTTTTCATTAACTTGCTTTGCCTCTTCTTCAATCATTTGAGCTAGAGCAACTGCTTTTGTTGGTCTAAAAACTTGTTTTTTATTTTCTATTATAGAAGAAACTAAACCTTTTTCTGAAAGTTTTTCCAAATTATCATAAACTATATTCCTATGAAATCCAGTTGATTTAATTATTGCATTAGCTGTTGCTTCTCCTAATTTTATCAAAGATAAATAAACTGTAGCTTCATTTTTATTCAACCCAAGCTCTTGCAAATCCTCAATTTTCATAATAATATAAGAGTGGATAACTTTTTAAATTTGCTGTCATATGTGGTGATGACTAGAGTATATATCTTAATAGAGAAGCATATTGTATGTGGTACAGATATGAAAAGGGTGAGCGTAAGGGCGAGGAATGCTAATCAACTATTCAGAAAAATATGCCGAGTGTTAGTAGAACAAGGAGAAAAAAGAGTAGCTAGAGGTTTGGAAACAGTTGAATTAGCTGATGCATATTTGGTATTAAAGGATCCAACAAAAAGCATGGTTACTTTACCTGCAAGAGTTGGGAATTCTGATCGTTGTCGCAAGTATCTAGAAGCAGAATTTGGATGGTACTTGAGTGGAGATCTTAGTGTAATGGAAATTTCCAAACATGCTAGGTTTTGGAGAACACTTGCAGATGGAGAGGGTAAAGTTAATTCAAATTATGGATTTTTGGCTCTTTACGAACAAGTAGAAGGCATTTCACAGCTAGAATGGTGCATTCGAAGACTAAGAGAAGATCCTCAAACAAGACAAGCAGTAATTAATTATAATCAACCCAGGCATAAACAAGAGGGAACTAAAGATTTTGTTTGTGCACTTTCCCAGCAATTTATTGTAAGGAATGGAAGGCTTGATTCAGTAGTAATGATGAGGGCATGTGATTTAATCTGGGGTCTAACTTATGACATGCCTTGGTTTACATATTTGCAAGAAAGAGTTTCTTCAGAAACCAGTATTCCCTTAGGCGAGTATATTCATGTCGCAACTAGTTTGCACGTATACTCAAGACATTATGGAATGATGAGAAAGATTGCTGGTGTTGGGGAATGAAGAGTAAACAGAAAACTGATTATAATGGAATTGCTGAAGAATACACTAGCCTACAGAATGAATTCTATGGTAAAAATAAGAATGAAAGTAGGGAAGCACTTTATTCTTCAATAGATTTTTCACTAAAGAGTAAACAAGTACTAGATGCAGGCTGCGGATTTGGAAAGGATCTTAGTTATTTCAAAAATATGGGTGCAGAAGTATATGGAATAGATTCATCTCAGAAGATGGTGGAACTAGCGAAAGTGAATAATCCAAATGTTGAACAAATAAGAATTAGTTCATTTGAAAAAACAGAATTTGAGAATAATTTTTTTGATGTAATAATTAGCAGGTATTCATTCAACCATTCTCTTGATTTAGAATGTGTATTCAGAGAAATGCATAGAATTTTGAAACAGAATGGATATCTAATCTTTATTGCAGGTCACCCAATAATGCAATTCATAGCAAGCAAAAAAAATGAGTATTGTTCTGGAGAAATAGCAAAAGTTTCTTTATTCGGAAAAATTAACATAAAAGAACCAACCCATACATTTTCAGAATATTTGTCTAGGTTTGTTTTAGGCAATTTTGAAATTTTATCATTCATAGAAGGGCCGGAAAAGATTCGTGAGATTAATCTGGATGAAAAAATTCCGGATTTTGTTTTTTTCAAATTGAGAAAAAAGTAGATTAATTTCCTTTTACCTGCGTACAAAATCCATCAAATCCTTCTTCTTTTAATTTTTCTAGAATTTTCTCTGCATGCTTAGCATCCCTAGCAAGCCCAATGCAACAACCCCCTCCGCCTCCTCCAGTAATCTTTGCACCAAGAGCCCCTTCTCTTAAAAGAATAGAAATAACCTGTTCATTCTCCTTAGAAGAAACTCCAATTAGAGAGAGCAATTTCTGGTTCTCATTCATTAGTTTTCCAATGGATTCGAGGTCTCCTTCTTTTATTGCTTCCTTAGCTAGTGAGATTATTACATTCATTTCAATTGAAAGTTTCTCAAATTCAGAAGAATTTTTATTCTTAAATTCATTTACTTTTGCAATCATTACAGAAGTTGGGCCATAGATTCCTGTAATTGCAACTACAATGTTTAGAGTAGCTCCACAGGAAACAGGTTCAAATTTATTTTCTTTAGGAGTTTTACCTCGAGTGTAAAGCATAACTCCTCCATACGTAGCCATTGTATTATCTATTCCTGAGGGATTTCCATGAAAGGCCTTTTCCCCTTCATAAGCATATGTATTAATCTGCTCTTTTGTAAGTTTGAGTTTATACTCTTTTGCAAGTGCCTTAACTAATGCAACACAAAAAGCAGCAGAAGAGCCTAATCCTCCAACTGTTCTAAGGTCTCCAGTAAGTTTAACCTTAAACTTATCTTTAATCTTCATTGAAGAGAGAATATAAGAAATTGATTTAGTAGTCATAGAGGGAATTGTTCCGTGGACATTTGATTCATATGAAATTTCATTGGATTTTTCAATCTCAACTATTGCTTTATTGGAAATGCTTGCTGCAATTGCTGGAACCCCGTGAACTACAAAGTGTTCTCCAAAAAGGATTATTTTTCCACAAGCTATTCCAGTTATCATAAAAAAATATACTTCATTAGACAATAAAAGGCTTTTGTATAGATGTTAATTTAGCCAGTTGTTATTGCTTTTAAAATGGCATTGCATATTTTTTTTCCATTCCAATCAGCTGGTTTATCATAATCCTCATCACTAACTCTCAGGTTTTTTGGGAGTTCAATCTGAACGCCTTTATACTCTGGTTTGTTTACAATATTTATTTTAGAAATCCCGCGAAGGTTTGAGGGTATTTTTTTCAAGTCAGAAACCACTCCTAAAAATTCTTCTGAAAGCGCTTCAGCAATCTTGCACCTAAGTTCTGTATTCAAACCGCCAACATAAATATTATTATCCCTTGCCTGACCATGTATTGCTATTGCACTGTCCACGCAAGATATAAACGTACGCAACTTCTCAGAATCATTGGGTTTTATATGCTGGCTTCCAACATGAAAACTCCAGTGGTTATTACGTACTCTCACAGAAACAATATACCCTGCAAATCCATGAGAGATAATTGCTCTTGCGATTTGTTCAGTCCCTTTTTCAATAGCACCGCCATGGTATGCCATAATTCCTGGACTTTTTCCTGCAAAGTAAAATTCGAGAACATTTTTATTTTTCAGTATCTCGTTAAAGGAAAACACACTCTAGCCCTTAGGTTTTCTTCCCTTCATTTTTGGGGGCTTAATGTCTGGATAAGCATTTCCAAGCATATGCGGAGAGGAATAAGGACGATAGCCAAGCTCTTCACAAACCTTACAAACTAAATAAGCAGATTTTTTAGGATCAGTTTCAGAAATTCCTTTCAAAGCTTCTCCAAGTGCAACAAATCCTTTTCTTTTTCCTTTAATTAGTTCCTGGACTTTTGCCTCATCCCCTACTCCTACAAAATTAAATGCCTTATTTATAATTGTAAAATTTATAGAAGAGAGAATTGCGGAAATTTCATATTCTTTTGAATTAGTTTCTATTTTGAATTTCTTTACAGCTACCCATTCCTTATACTTTCCAATGAATGCAATTCTTTCAGAAGTTGGCTCTTGTTTAGGAGTTGGAATAGAAGGGAACATTTTCTCAGAGAGTTTGAAGGGAATATTCATTTTTTTGAGTAAGGAATGGATAAAATAACTTTCTGCGATTGGAAGAAGATCCTTACTAAACGAAACACTATCTGATCCTTTATATTTTGAACTAGGAATAATAAGTCTTCCTTCACGTATTGCCTCAGTTGCATCACAAGCGGATAATAGGTTTTCTCTTACTTCGGCAGGTTTTAAGGAGCTTAGAATCTGGGCTAAAGAAAAAACTTCTGAACCTTTTGAGAGTTTATCTACAAATAAATCAATTTTTGAGCAATCTATTCCTGAAAATGTATAAGCAGGTGAATCAATTTGTTCGCTTATTCTTGCAAGAATGGCTGCAACTTCTTCTTTTCCTGCATTTCCGAGCATAAAATGCTCGCTAAATTCAAATTCTTTATATTTTCCAGAGAATATAATTTCATCTTCCATGGCTATCCCGCTCCAGCAAAAAAGGCTGGATCGATCTATTCAAAACCAACTTAGGTAAAACCAATCCATAAAATCGGAAATGCCTTGTTGGTTTTGAATAAGGTTAGAGGAGCAACTAATTTAAAGCTAATTGGACACAAGAAACTTAAACCATGTATTAGTAATAAATAATTACTAAATAAAACCTAACTTGGCTGAGCGGTACTGTAGTAATACACAAGAAAGCTCTCCATAGTTGGTACTGAGTATGCGATACTTCGTTATATGAAAGATGTCTATACTTAGAATACACAACGCCTCTGTAGCTCAGCCCGAAGTGAAGTGGCCTTCACATGTTTCAGGTCGCTTCGCTCCCTGAAATGGTAGAGCGTTCCCTTGGTAAGGGAAAGGCCGTGGATTCAACTTCCACCGGAGGCTTTTTTATACTTCTAATTTTAAAAAATACTCAAGATACATTTTAAAGCATTAAATATATTGTAATTATAGTTGGACAAAAAAGTTTTTCGTCCCATACATACTGAACCAACGAGATAAAACTAAGCAGTATAAACCGAAATTACTTGATTGGTTCAGCATATTAGGCGAACGGAAATGCAGGATTATGGACTAAAACAGGAACACGGCGGAGGAGAT
>CAYYPF010000055.1:0-7140 GCA_964473475.1 Microcaldota archaeon
ATTTGCATAAGTAGAATTCGGAAGAATAAACCTCGCATTATCTATTACCTTTAATCTAATATCTGCCTCTCTTTTCTTCTGATTTGAAAATTGCAAATTTTCAAAGCTTTTGTTCCTCGACCCTTCAGGTTGCGCTGGTCGAGAGAACAAATGATCTCCAATTGGTTCAGTTTTTTCAAAATACTTAGTTAATTCTGCAATTGCCTCATTATATCTAGAATATAAGAATTCAATTGTTTCCAAATATTCTTTTCTATATTCTCCCTCTAATTCTGGAGTATAAGTTAATTCCTTAGTTAGAACTTGATATCTTGTTGATTTTTCAGTATAAGAAGCTAATCTCGTAGCTTCCAGCACATCCACTGCTAATCTTGAGGCATTTTCCACTGCAATATGAACAACTGCATGCTCTGCTACTGAAGAATGTCCGTATGCCAAAACCCATTTCTCATGGAATTTTGCTGCACTTTCAGTATTCAATTCTTTAATAATTTGATCAAAAGGCTCTGGGCTTCTAGAGGTTTTTGCAAATGCAACTGCAACTAATTCTTCTGGATATTCTGATAAGGAGTATACTCTTAATTTAGTATTCATATTCACAACCAATTAAGTTTTACCAATCAATGTTTTTATGTCTTTCGACATTGGTTGTGAATAGCCTGAGAGAACTTTTTTAGTTGTCTCAGGATAGAATTCAACAAAACTTCTTTGTAAGAAAACCCTTTTAAACTAAATTATAGTAATTCTCTACTTAAAGCTAGGCTGACAGATCGGCTATGTGTCCGCCTGCAGTAATCCCAAAAGAAAACTATTTTGATTTTGGGTATGCACGAGCGTATCTGCTTTTATGAGGCATTAGTGCCAATGAAATTTGGAAAGCGGAATAGATGGGTTCAACTCCTGTGCCTAGCTTTTCTTTTATTCTTTAGTATCAAAAAACATAACTAGAGCATAATTGTCATGTGTCCTGATCCTATGGTTACTAACCAAAAGCTTTTTAATAAAGTATGTTGTTACTAACCATATGGATTTGAAGGAAATAATTAAAGAGCAAAGAGAAGAGTTGGAAGAAATAGAACAGCAAGAGAAACTAGTCCCAAGAGAAGGTTTCGAAAGAGCAAAAAAAGCCCTAACTTTCCCGAATATTTTAGTTATTACTGGAATCAGGCGATGCGGAAAATCTATTTTTGCGTACTTATTATCTAAAGGAATGAGCGCTGGCTACATAAATTTTGATGACGAACGAATTGCAAATCTAAAAACTGAGGACCTGAATCTGGTCATGACTACTTTTTACGAATTATATGGAGATGTTCAGTACGTGGTGCTGGATGAGATTCAAAACGTGGATAAATGGGAGCTTTTTGCCAATAGATTAAGAAGGAGCAAAAAAGTGATTTTAACAGGCAGCAATTCAAACTTACTTTCTGGAGAACTTTCAACCCACTTGACAGGAAGATATCTAGATATTAAATTGTTTCCATTTTCATTCAATGAATTTTTGGTAAAGAAAGGATTCCAAATTAGCTCAGCATATACTTCCAAGGAAAAAGCTGAGATACTAAGGCTTCTTAGAGAATATTTAGACAATGGCGGTTTCCCAGAAATACATAAATTCGGCAGCGAAGTAGTATTGCGAGTATATAATGACATTATAACTAAGGACATTTTACTTCGTCATGGTATAAGGAAAATAGAAAAACTTAAAATGTTGGCCAAATACCTAATAACAAACTCTTCACAGGAATTTACATATAGTAAACTGGCTGAAGTTCTAGATATTAAACAGATACCAACGATATCAAATTGGGTATCATACCTTGAGAATTCATTTCTTCTATTCAAATTAGAACGGTTTGATTTTAAATTAAAGAAGCAATTTCTCTCTCCAAAGAAAATTTACTGTATTGATCCAGGTATAATACATTCAATAGGATTTAAGTTTTCAGAAAACTCTGGCAGGCTCATGGAGAATGTAGTAGCTATAGAGCTTCAGCGAAAAAAACAGGCATTGTATAAACTTGAAGTTTATTATTGGAAAAACCATCAGCAAAATGAAGTTGATTTTGTTCTCAAGGAAGGAAAATCTGTAACTCAGCTGATTCAGGTAACCTATGCGAATTCCAAAGAGGAAATTAAGGAGCGTGAGCTTAATTCACTTGTAAAAGCAGGAAAAGCATTAAGGTGCAAAAAATTAATAGTTATAACCTGGAATTATGAATCCAGTGAAAAAGGAATAACATTTATACCTTTATGGAAATGGTTAATGGGTTATAAATAGCTCGAGCCGAGTTTTTTACTTGGCTCTGGATATAGTTCCTGTGCCTAGCTTTTTTTCTTTTTAGTATCAAAAAACATAACTTTATAAGGTAACTGTTATATAATTTGATACTATGGAACTAACTAAAAATGATGCCAAGATTCTTGAAGTGCTAGTTCAATCTGGAGAAATGCCACAATCTAAGTTAGCCTTAGTTCTTAAGATGCAGAAATCAAATCTCAGTCTTTATTTAAAGAGATTACAGTCATTTGGATTGGTAAACTTAGTTAAGCATGGAAGGAAAAATTCAGTAATCGTTTCTCAACTTTTTAATTCGGAGTATAGCAAACTTCCTTTTAATCTTCAGAAAATTGTTCCCCTTGCGATTACTGGTTTAAATCCACACATTATTAGTTATTTTTGTAATTGTCCTGAGTTTAGGATAAAAGAACTACCGCTTCCATCCGCAACTGCTAAGAGAATTCTTTCAAGATTAAGAAAAGCAGGGATTATTTTTATGAAAAAAAAAGGGATTTATTGCATAAGAGAAGAAATGAAAGAATTGGGCGTGTTTTGTAGGTCCCTTCTTTATATTATGTACTTTGAGAGAGCACTAAAGGAGCTTGGGCAGACTAAATGTAAGGTTGTTTGTCAAGGGCCGGCTTCTTGGACCCTTATTTTTGTAACTAGCCGCATGTGCAAGTCACAAACTTATTTCCCGACAGCATATTCTGTTTTTAGCAAGTACGGCGTCAATCTGATTTTAACCAACAAGAATTATTATACTAATATGAAACCAACTATCGAAGACGTCGTGATCCATACTATAGAACTCTCGCTTAATAATTCACAAAAACCACCATTGGATCCTAGAATGATTATGTACGTTTCCGCATTAATACTAAAAAATAAAATTTCTTACCAGAAATTGATTAAAGTAAAATGTAGGTCTGGAATTACAGATGCATTCTTAAGAGAATTGTTTAATTTTATAAATTCTAAAGGAGAAAAAACTTTTCAAGGATTCCCATCCTGGAAAGAAGTAGAGGGTGTTGCTTATGGATAAACAATTTGATGCGGAGTATATCAATACCCAACTTGAGGAAATTGGGAAAAGAATAGCAAAACCAATAAAAATTTACCTTATTGGTGGTTGTGCAATGTCCTTTAGGGGGTTAAAAGAATCCACCAAAGATGTTGATATTGTATTCAAGAATAAGGAACATCTGAATTTATTTCTAGATGCTCTTTTTGGTGTCCAGTACTTTCAGCCAGTTCAGATAAAAATAGAACATGAAAAGCTAGAACCAATGAGAGTTTATGAAAATAAAGATGGTTTTCATTTGGATTTATTCATTGAAAAAGTTGTTGGAAAATTGCATCTTTCTGATTCAATGATTGCTAGAGCTGAATTGTATAAGAGTTATGAAAGTTTATCAGTCTATCTTCTCTCAAAAGAAGATATTTTTTTATTTAAGGGGCTGGCAAGTGAATCAAGGGAAAGAGACTTATTAGATATGCGCATAATCTATCCTAACATAAATTGGGGAATTATTGAAAAAGAGTTAAATTCCCAAAAACTCTCAAAAGAATTGACGTTTCTTTTCATTAGGAGGCTTGAACGTTTCAGAGAAGTCCACCTGCTAGATGTTCCTTTGCTCAAGAAATTGAAATAACTCCTGTGCCTAGCTTTTTTTATTCTTTAGCTTCTTCCCACAATTCCTTAAAGAAAATTCTATTTTATGAATAATCTTTTATATCTTCTTCTCTAATCTCAAATATGGTCCTAGTAAAAAAGAGAACCGGAGAACTAGTTCCTTTTGAACAATCTAAAATAGAACTCTCCCTAACTCATGCAGGTGCATCCAAGCAACTTATAAGTGAAATCCTCTCAGAATTAGAGCCAACTTTATATGAAGGAATTCCAACTAAAAAAATCTATGCAACTGTTTTCACTCTTCTAAAAAAGAAACAACATACAGTTGCTTCTAAATTCGGATTAAAGGAAGCAATAGTCCGTTTAGGCCCAAAAGGATATAATTTTGAAACATTTATGTCTGCAATCCTAGAGGAAAAAGGATACAAAACCCAACTAAGAACTATTCTCCAAGGAAAATGCGTTACTCATGAAGTAGATGTAATTGCTGAAAGGGGAAATGAAAAATATTTAGTTGAATGCAAATTCCACAATCAAGCCTGGTTTTCCTGTTCAATTCAAACTGCTTTATACACATATGCACGATTTCTTGATGTTTCAGCAAACAAAGAAACTGGAATTTCCCAGGTAATGCTCGCAACCAATACTAAATTCAGTTTAGATGTAGTGAAATATGCAAAATGTATCAGAATGCATCTCTTAGGCTGGAAATACCCAACTAATGCTGGTTTGGAAACAATAGTAGATCGAAAATCCATTTACCCAGTAACTGTTCTTCAATCTGTTGATACTTCTATAATTGATTACTTACTTACTAATGGAATAATTCTTGTGAAAGATTTATATGGAATTGAGGAAGAGCGATTAAAGAATCTTAGAATTTCTCCAAATAAGATTAAATTACTGAAAGAGGAAGCCAAGCAGTTATTATAATCTCCATAAGGTTTTACTAAAATGAACAAAAATAGGTTTATAAATTTTCTCTTTTTAATATTTAATGCACGCGGACAATTCGGGTGCCCTGGAAAAGGGTATATTATGGCGTCTCTAACGGATACGCACCAGTAATTCGGTGACTGGACTAAACCTCATCGAATGTAGCTCGTTCCGTTGTGAACTACCTGTGATATGAAAGAGGCAGTGTCTATCGACCAAGGAGCTAGGTCTGTATTGGCTCATACGATCCTTCTTTCGACCGAGTCCAGCCGTGCTGGACTGCTTTGAACAGCAGTTCAAACTAAAGTCCAGAGGCGTGCATTTTTTTAAGTGATAGTTATGGTTTGTCTTAAACTTAGTAGCGGAATCTGCAGAATAGATAGTCTTCCTTGTCCAATGTCCTTTTTTCACAAGATGGGCGTAATCAAATGCTCTGGACCAGTGAGACCAAAACAGGGAATTGCATCAAAATCTTCTTTTAAAAGTTCAAAGAAAATTTCAAAAAAAGCAGTTAAATCCAAAAATAAGAAATCTTCTAGAAAATCCAAAAAATCCAGAAGAAGGTAACTCTATTTTTAAATTCTTATTTTCCTATTCTTATCTAATATGCATTAGGTGAACAATTATGTCAGAACCAAAAAAAATAGAAGATGCAATATGGAAAGTTGAACAAGAAGGAGAAATGAAAGTTCCAGCTTATATAATCGGAACCCAGCCAGTAATGGAAAAAATGAAAAAAGACAGAACTCTTTGGCAATTGAAAAATGTTGCAAGTTTGAAAGGAATAATCAACCATGCCTCAGTAATGCCTGATGGGCATGAAGGATATGGATTTCCAATTGGAGGAGTTGCTGCTTTTGATGCAAAGGAAGGAATAGTTTCTCCTGGGGGAGTCGGGTACGACATAAATTGCTTGCACCCAAGTACACAAATTATAACTTCTTTGGGTTATTTTAAGGAAATAAAAGATTTTGAAAATTTATTTTCATTTACAATTGAAACTAATGGAACAGTTTTAATGAACGGAAATATTGCTCTAAAAACAGGAACCGAAGAAAAAAATGCAACTGGTTTTATGTACCGAAACCATTCCGGAGAAATCTATAAAATAAAGACCTATTCTGGAGAAACGATCTTAACTTCTGATCATCCGTTGATAACCATTAATGGTAAAAAACTTCCAGAGAAAGTAAAAGAAGGAGATCTCACCCTAGTTTATCCTTTTGAAGGAGTCAGATATGAATATTTTGATAAAGATGAAGCTAGGCTAGCAATATACGCCAAAATTTTAGGGTATCTTACTGGAGATGGAACTCTTACTCGTTGCGTAAACAAACTAAGAACTACATTTTATGGTAAAAGAAAAGATTTAGAAAAAATAAAAGAGGATGTTTCAAATTTAGGGCATCATTCCCATCTTTTAACTCGAACAAGAAAACACAATGTCCGAGGGAAAGAATTCACATCCACAAACTCAGAACTTCATGTTTATTCTAAAGAATTTGCAAACAAGCTAATTGAATTGGGAGCTCCACTAGGAAATAAAACTAAAATTTCATTCAGAGTTCCAGATTGGATAAAAAAGGCCCCTCTATGGATAAAAAGACTGTATTTAGCAGCTTTCTTTGGTGCGGAATTGTCCTCTCCAAAAACTTCTTCAAAGACTGGATTTTACATGCCAATGTTGAGTATGAATAAGCATGTTGAATTGGAAACAAATTGTCGAGAGTTTTTATTAGATATCTCAGAATTACTAATGGAATTCAGAATCGAGGTCCAAAAAATCTCATTTGTTGAAAGAATTGAAGATAAAATACGTTTAAGATTAGAGATCAATGGTAAGGAAGAAAGTTTAGAAAGACTATATTCCCAGATTGGATTTGAATACAATGAAGAAAGAACGGTTTCTGGTCTATCAGCAGTTTTGTATATTAGAATTAAAAGACGTTATAGAAAAGAGAGAGAAAACATAAGATGCAAAATTGTTGAATATAAAACTAAAGGTTTTTCTCTAAAAGAGCTTCAATCTAAATTTGCATCCGCATGGGCAAATGCAAGTTTCATAGAGCACGCGTATTACAAAAACGTACCTGCCAGAGCTCCATTTTCAATTCCTAGTTTTAAAGAATTCCTAGTTGAACAAAAAAAGGCGTATTCTCTGTTTGGTGCGTTGGTTTCTGAAATTATTTTAATTACTAAAGAAAATTATGAAGGAAGAGTATATGATTTTACAGTTGAAGATATTCATAGATATGTTGCTAGTGGAAATATTGTTACAAATTGTGGA
>CAYYPF010000056.1:0-7105 GCA_964473475.1 Microcaldota archaeon
AAAAAGAAAAGAAAATTAGAGCCCGCACTTAGCAGCATCTAATGTCTGTCCCTGACAGCATTGAGTTATGTCTCCGTCTCCGCCAAACATTAGTTGGTTGAGGATTGCTGGGATTAATAAGTAAATAATTCCACCAATTATAGCTCCCATAAACATTGCTGTTGCCCAGACTGTTGCCCTTGCCCTTGTTTCAGCACCAAGCAACTGACCACCAGCATAAACAATAGCTGCAAGTATAATCAATACTAGAAACATTACACCCATGAGATTTTTGGCAATATAAACTAGAAAACATGCAGCATTTCCAAATCTCTGTGCAACATCATCACTTGAGCCACTACTGTCTTTTGGAGGTGCTTTTGCAACTGAAACAACTGCAAATAAATTAATCAAAATTATTAGACCAATAATATATTTCAAATACTTCATTCATTCACCTTTTACTTATTATGGAATACTCTTTGAAAAATAAAGTTTATAAAGAGAGTGTTACGTTGGCTTGCCTTTAACAAACAGTCCAAAGACTGACCGAAAAAGGCTAGTTTTGGTCAATGTATGGACCGAAAGGGATTATGGATTTAATAGTTTCGACTGAACGTAAAATGCAATTATTAGAAGTCGGTCAACAGGCTGACCGAAAAAGGCTAGTTTTGGTCAACAGATGGACCGATTAAATAGCTAAATAGTAAAGGGCAAAAATTTAAGAGCATCTGTGGATAAGTAGTTCCAGAGTTTTTATGAAAATCATAATAGACCCAAGAAAATCAGTTCACGAAACTGCAGCAGAATACTATGAGAAGGCAAAAAAAATTAGGAAAAAAAGGCAGGGAATAGAAAAGGCAATAGAGGAAACAAAAAAGGAAATAGAACTAGAGAAGAAAAGGGAAGAAAAAGCAAAAAAGGAAAAAATAGAAAAAGTAAGGAAAGAGAAAAAATGGTTTGAGAAATTCCATTGGTTCATTAGTTCTGGGGGAAGGCTTTGTATAGGTGGAAGAAGTGCAGACCAGAATGACTTGATTTTCAAGAAATATGTAGAAGATTCAGATCTTTTCTTCCATGCAGATATTACCGGAGGTTCAGTTGTAATTTTAAAAGATGGAATTAATGCAAGTGAAGAGGAAAGAAAAGAAGCTGCTCAGGCAGCTGCATCCTTCTCAAGGGGATGGAAAATGAGATATGCAAGTCTGGATGTTTATTCCCTAAAAAAAGAACAATTAAGCAAACATGCAGAAGGAATGTTTGTAGGAAAAGGGGGCATTGCAATGGAAGGAAAAAGAGAATGGTTCAAGAACACTCCTTTAGTTGTAAGGATTGGAAAGGGAAAAGAAGGATTGGAAATTATTCCAGATTGTCTAAAAAGAAAACTAGAAGGAGAATTTACTTTAATTCCAGGTAAAGAAAAGAAGGAAAAAATTGTAAACTTATTATCAAAAACATTCAGGGTTCATCCAGATGAGATTATTGAATTACTGCCGCCTGGGGAAATAAGCATTAGAAAGTAACGTTTGCCCACAGTGTAAGAAAATTACACTGAGCAAAAACGTTATAAACCTTGCTTTGTCAAAATGCTCGCGCCAACCATCGGTCATAGACCGATGGCTTGCAAGGGGCGCTCTCTTATTAGTGAGCATTTTGACAGCTGGAGATTTCCACCACTAGGCGTTACTTGTGTGCCACCAGTCACATAGACTGGTGGAAATCTACGGATTTATATAAATATATGAAAAAAAAGAGAGGATAATAGACGGGACAGTTGCAACAAGAAAGCAACTTGAGAAAGGATTGGGAAAAAGAAAAGTGCGTGCACGTTACAATACGCTCAAAATATTCCCAACCCCATTCAAAGGGATTTATTATATCCCGTTTGAAACAGAAAGAAAGGCATTCTATATTACTAATCCATATGAAATATTATTTCGAGCAGCAAAATTATTTCTAAAAGGTAAGCCAGCATATTATGGACTGAGAACTGCACTTTATTTAGAAAGGAAAATATGGAATCCTGTTTCTGCAGACATCATTAATGAATCAGTAAGTAAACGAGTGGAAAAACCTAAAGAAAAAAAGAAAAAATATTGAAGGGCTAAAAAAAGAAGCGAAATCCTGAGCCAGTTTCCGTATCCAATAATCTTTTACAAGATGAAAAAGATGTCAGATAAGGGGATAAAATACAAAACAGGGATTCCGTACTCAACTGGAAAAAGAACTGCAGAAGATGCAGAATACTTGTGCAAAAAAGGATCTAAATCAGCATGTGAGGTTCTGGAAGTATATTTGAGGAAAAAGAGCTCTTTAAAATTATAATTGTTTAAACTAAATTTATGCCTAGAATTGAAGTCCGGATTAAAGATAATTTAAGAGATGTGAATGGAGAAAAGACAAAAAAGAAAATAGAAGAAGAACTTAAAATCCGCATAAAGGAAGTGCGAATAGTTGATTCTTATAATATAGAAGAAGAATTAAGCAGAGAGGAACTAGAAAAAATAGGAAAAGAGGTATTTTCTGATCAAGTAATCCAGGAATATTCTATAGATAAGCCTTTTTTTAGGCAATTACTGAAAATTGAAGTTGGATATTTACCTGGAGTAACAGATAATGTAGGTGCAACTGCAAAGGATGGAATACGCGATGCATTAGGAAAAGAAATACAGGTATATTCTACAAAAGTATATGCAATAGATGGAAATGAATTAAATTGGGATAAATGCAGAAGAATTACAGATTTGTTGCATAATAGATTAGTCCAAAAAGCAATAGTTCATGAATCAGATAAAGAGGTAAAACCATATCTTCCAAAAGTAATCTTAAAACACGAACCAAGGATAGATGAATTTGATTTAAGTTCAATGGAAAATGAGGAACTGCAGGCACTCTCAAAGAACAGGCTTCTTGCATTGAATTTAATGGAAATGAAAAGAGTAAAAAAATATTTTGAGAGAAAACAAAATATAGATGGAAGAAAAAGGATTGGACTTGGAAGCAAGCCAACAGATGTGGAATTAGAAGTACTTGCACAAACCTGGAGCGAACATTGCAAGCATAAAATATTCAATGCGTATATCCAATATTCAGAAGAAGGGGAACCGCATGCAATTGATTCTTTATTCAAAACCTTCATTAAAGGGGCAACAGAGAGAACAAAAAAACCGTATGTACTTAGTGTGTTTGAAGATAATGGAGGAATAATCAAATTTGATGATTCAACAGATGTTGCGATAAAAGTGGAAACACATAATGCACCTTCTGCATTAGATCCATACGGAGGAGCTTTAACTGGAATTCTTGGGGTAAATAGGGATGTAATTGGATGCGGATTAGGGGCAAAACCAATAGGAAATGTGAATATGCTTTGTTTTGGTTATCCTGATGAAAAGAGTATTCCAGAAGGAGTGCTTCACCCAAAAAGAATAATGGAAGGAGTAGTTAAGGGAATTGAAGATGGAGGGAATTGCTCTGGAATTCCAACTATAAATGGTTCAATTACTTTTGAGAGGGCATATACTGCTAGGCCAGTAGTATATTGCGGAACAGTTGGAGTAATGCCCTCTCAGATTCAAGGGAGAAATACGAGCAAGAAGAAGATTGAACCAGGGTATTTGGCAATTATGGTTGGGGGAAGGATTGGAAAGGATGGAATACACGGGGCTACTTTTTCCTCGCAGAGAATAAACGAACACACTCCTCAAAGTGTAGTTCAGATTGGAGATCCATTCACACAAAAAAAAGTATTGGATTTTGTGCTTGAGGCTAGGGATAATAGATTATATGATGCAATCACGGATAATGGAGCTGGAGGATTATCTTCAAGTATTGGAGAGATGGCTTCTATTTGCGGAGGATGTGAAATTTATTTAGAAAAAGCTCCGCTAAAATATGAAGGACTAGATCCATGGGAAATCTTAATTTCAGAATCTCAGGAAAGAATGTCTCTTGCAACACACCCGGATAATCTGGAAGCACTAGAGAAAATTGCAAGAAAACATGATGTGGAACTAACAGTTATTGGAAAATTCACAAGAGCAAAAAAATTCCATGCATTGTACAATGGAAAAACAGTTGCATTTTTGGATATGGGGTTCCTTCATGAAGGTGTTCCGCAACTTAAGCTTAGAGCAGCATGGAAAAGAAGAAAGTTTGATGAACCAAATATCACAGAAACAGATTTAGGAAAAATACTCAGACTGCTTCTTTCAGCTCCGAATATTACTTCAAAGGAAAAGGTAGTTAGAAGATATGACCACGAGGTGCAGGGAGGAAGTGTGATTAAGCCAGTAGTTGAAGGGCCAAATGATGCTGCAGTATTGAGACCTATATTGAATTCCCAAAGCGGAATAGTTATTGGACATGGAATATGCCCTAGATATGTCCAAGATGGCTATGAAATGGCTATGATGGCATTTGATGAGGGAGTAAGAAATGTGCTTGCATCCGGAGCAAAATTCGGATATCTTGCATGCTTGGATAATTTCTCCTGGCCAGATCCAATAATGACTTCCAAGAATCCAGATGGAGATTATAAATTAGGGCAGTTAGTAAGGGCTTGTTTGGGATTATTTAAATGTTCAACTGAATATAAAATTCCGATTATTTCTGGAAAGGACAGCATGAAGAATGATTATCATGTAAAGAATGAAAAATATTCTATACCTCCAACGCTTCTAGTAACAGTTATTGGAAAAATAGATGATGTGAAGCATGCATTAAGTGTAGATTTTAAGCAACCAGGAGATTATGTTTATGCGATTGGAGTAACTAGGGAAGAACTTGGAGGAAGTGAATATTATAAATTATTCAATGGAATTGGAGATTCAAATCCTAAGGTTAAGCCAAGGGAATTGGTTCCAATATATAAGGCATTTTCTGAAGCAGTTGAGGAAGGGCTATTACGATCCGCACACGATATTTCTGATGGAGGGCTGGCAGTTGCAATTGCAGAATGCTCAATCGCAGGAGGGTATGGAGTAGATGTAGATATGCGGAATATACAAAGGGAAACTGAAAATGAGGATGCAATATTATTCTCAGAAAGTGCTGGGAGATTCATAGTTACAGTAAAGGAAAAAAATGTTCAGAAGTTTGAGAAACTAATGGGAAAACTGCCTATTGGAAGGATTGGAAGGGTCCGTGGAGATAAGAGATTTGTAATAAGAGGGGGAGAGAGAATTCTAATTAATGAAGATTTATTCAATCTAAAAGAAAGCTGGAGCACTGGACTAAAATTCTAAAGTTCTAAATTTTCTCTAATTTGTTTTTTCCATTCAATTTCATTAGCAATGAGATTAAAACTAATTGAATCAATAAAAGAGAGTTGTTCAAGAGAAAGGGTTCCGCCAAATCTTTTTTCAGATTTAATTTTCTTTAGATAAATGGGATTGGAGAGTAAGAGGTGTTTTAATTTCAGTTCTATTTTTTTCCTAGTTATTCTTGATTCCTTGTATGTATTGAGAGCATCTGATTCAGCGCGCATGCCTCTTTCCTTGCTTGCTTCATACTCAATTAGTTTTCCTTTTTCTTCTTTATATGCTATTTTTAATTTTTCAAGAAGTTTTTGCATATAAAGTGAGATTAGCGGTTCATTCAAGAGTAAAAGGGATTTCTTTTTCCTCCACTCTTTAAATTTTTCTTTAATTAATTTCTCAACTTCTTCCCTATTTAATCTTCCAGCTGGCTGGCCTTTGAAAACTTCCCAAGTAAGGGCAAGCGCTTTGCCGTCTATATAATCTATTCCCTTATTCATAAAATCCTGAACGTCTTTCAGTTGTTTTTTAGTTAAGTTTACTAGCTCTAACTGTTTTCTTAGTTCTTTTTCTGGAAGTTGTTTGAAATCAAGAACCCAATCTATTTTTTTAAAACAAGGGGAAAGATCCTGATCCTCGATGAATAGTAAATATAAATCCTTAAATTCTTTTTTAATTAGAGAAAGTTCCTCAAAATTCTCATATAGTTTTTCGAGTAGTTTTTTTCTTAGTTTTTTTGATTCTTTAGAAAGCCGAGTAACCTCAATTCGTATTCCGGAATCAAAGGAGGTTCTATACTGCTTATATAAGCTTTCTATGGAGAGCCTATTTTCTTTTAATTGTTCTGAATACTGTTCCAGTTCTTCAAGTAATTTTGACAGAAAATTCACCAATGACATATTATTTTATAGTTGAATAATAGTTCTTCATTACTAATGCATCTATATCTAGTTTTGGAGTTTCACAAATAATTGTTCCCTTATACCCTTGTTCCTTTAGAACTTTAAGCATTGGCCTGAATGGTGGCTTATTATTTGAACCCAGAGAGAGGTGGTTGCGCTCTCCCTTATCTGAATAATTTATTTCTGAGAAATGGAAATGGAAGTCTTCCATATAATCTGGAAGTTCATTCTCAACTAGTGAAAATAATTTGCGAAAATCTTCTTCTTTCTCTAAGTTAGCATCCTCTCTTGCATGAATGTGCGCAAGATCTAAAACAGGTTTAATGAATGGAAGATCATTTGCAAGTCTAAGAACTTCTTTTAAACCTCCAAACTGGGATTTTTTTCCAACAGTTTCTGCACCAAGTTTAACTTTTATGGAATTTTGATCGAGTTTTTCCTTAAGTTCCTTCAGATGGAAAACTGCTGTTTTGTATGCTTCTTCAGGAATTAGTTTTTGATAGTATCCAGGGTGGAAGACTGCGATTCCTGCGCCAGCATAATGCATTGCTTGTGCAGCTTCAAATAAATTTCTCTTGCTTGTGGAAATTTTAACTTTTTCTTTTGAACAGAAATTTATGAAATAAGGAGCATGGCAAGAGAGGGAAACATCTAGTTTTTTTGATTGCTCTTTTAATTGGGAAGCTGTTTCTTTATTCATTCGCACGCCCATTCCAAACTGCACTTCCATTGCGTATAAGCCTAAAGTAGCACAGCATTCAACTCCGTCTAAGCTAGAGGAACCTTTACATTGAATAGGAACTCCTGCTGGACCAAAACGAATGTTCATAGAAAATAGAATAAAAGAAAATAATTAAAATCTATAGAATTCCACTCGATATGATCCAGGTGGAATTCTATCTGTCAATCGAGCAAATAAAGTTTGCGAGAGCTATGAACCGCAGTTCATTCAAACTGCTTGATTAT
>CAYYPF010000057.1:0-7089 GCA_964473475.1 Microcaldota archaeon
TGCGAGATCTATTTCCTTCTCGGTAAACCTTTTTTTCTTCATGGCGCGAATAAGTTCAGTAATAACAATGGCAGGTGTTTCTATGACCTCATTATCTATGATCTCTTTGAAACGTTTGTTGGTAAAATACGCTAACCATGCATACGCATCTGCAATATATCTAAAACTCATGCTCTCGAACCCTTTCGATATCCCTTGTGGATATTCTGCCTTTAAACGCACCAGCCATGCTTTTCTTATTTTCGAATAGGCATTTTTTAAAATGCTCATTTACAAATGCCGAGATATTGTTTGGGCTAAGCGCCCTAAGTTTTCTTACAACAAATTCATCCAAAGTTAAAGTAATACGTACACTCATCATACATCACCAATCATATGTATGATGTATGTTTTATAAATCTTTCTAATTATATTTTCCATTCTTTTTTAGTACCGTACGTTCTGTTTTTGGTACTCTTTTTATTTTACCGGGAATCCCGGTAAACACTAGCAAACACCGGGAATCCCGGTAAATGGGAAGCTTTATAAATAAGCCGGGAGTATATATACATATGCGAATTCACCTGCCAAATAGTGCCTTTTTGGGTAATATTGACCCCTTCTTACTTTCTTTTGATAATTCAAACCCAAATAAATTGGATATAACTGCAAATAAAAAATGGATCTCTATTCATCCAGTAGTTTTATCTATGATTGCAGCATTGGGTTTGACTATAAATCCTAAGAATATCAGCTGTGAAAAACTAGAAGCAGTATCAAGCCCTTATCTTGAAAGGATGGGGTTATTCAAGTTGTTAGGTCTTTCTTCTAAGATTAAGATAACTGAACATGAACCAGCTGGGCGTTTCATTCCCTTAACAAACATAAAAACTTCAGGAGAGCTAACGAATTTTATTACAGAAGTTATTCCTTTGCTTCATTTAGAACCTAAGCAGGTGGAACCAATAAAATATGTCATAAGCGAGCTTGTAAGAAATGTGCTGGAACATTCAAACTCAAAGAATGGTGCAATACTATCTGCACAGTATTATAAAAAAAGTAATACTATCAGAATAGGCATTGTTGATACTGGGGTAGGGATAAAAAAAACAATAAACATGTCCCATAGTGCAAACACTCATCTGAAGGCCCTTAAATTGGCACTGACTCCAGGTATTACAGGTACTACATGGAGGGAAGGCGGGACTGAATTTAACGCTGGAGCAGGTTTGTTTTTTATTAAATCAATAGCCAAAATCAATAAAGATTTTTTTGTAATTTATAGCGGAGACTCCATGTATAAACTGTTAAAACACGGTTCAGAACACACACGATTATATTCTGATCCTTTTAGGGACAGGCATTCAAAAAGAGAAGACCTTCCATATTGGAAAGGAACAGTAGTTGGCATTGATATTTCTTTGGATGCAACTAAAGAATTTTCCGAGTTATTGGATTTAATCCGGGATCTGTATATCAAAACAATTAAAGAAAGGAAGAAAGAAAGATACAGGAGGCCCAGGTTCATATGAAAGAGATAAAACTTTTAAAAAAAGTAGGTGCTTTTGCAGAGAATAAAGACTTAGCCCGGGAAATCCGTTTAAAAGAAATCCTTCCGGTTCTCGATAAAAATGGCGAAGTTGTATTGGATTTTAATGGGGTCGATGCAGCCACGCAATCCTTTATCCATGCTCTCATTAGCGATATTATTCGGACCCGTGGAATAGAAAAATTAGACCTGATTTCATTTAAGAATTGCAATGAGAATATTAAAAAAATAATAAATATCGTTGTTGATTATATGCAAGAGTCGCAATGATTTCACTTCAGTTTCCGTACAATTCCCCTATTCGCATCCACTTCAATTAATTCCCCATCCTTTAATGTCTCGGTTGCAATCTGTGTTCCAACTATACAAGGTATTCCTAATTCTCTGGAAACAATTGCTGCATGGCATGTAATCCCGCCTTCATCAGTTACAATCGCAGCTGCTTTTTTCATAAGCGGAACATGTTCAGGCCTGGTCATAATTGTTACAAGTACATCTCCCTTATTGAATTTTTCAAAATCCTCAGGAATCTTAATTACTTTCACCCTTCCTTTTGCAATTCCTTTGCATGCAATGTTCCCACGAATTTTTTTTCTCTCAAATCCTCCCTCAATTGCTTCAATTATTTCTAAGGCCTTCTCTCCATAAATCCATCCAAACGCATTTGAATAAACTGAGATTTTTCTTCGTTCTTTTAATTCTTCTAAATATTCTTTTGGAACTGGAATTGAAGTAATTTCTTCTTGTGTTGCGAATTCCAGTAAGTGAATATCTGCCTTGCTTCTTTTTGAAATTTCTTTAAGTAATTTGTACAAGTAGTGATTCACAAAAAGCACATGGCTTTTTCTCTCCTCTCTCCAGGCACTAAGCTGTGAAAATAAATTTAATGCCCTATATAGCTCTTGAGGTAAAGTATTTTTTAGTTTTTCACTAGTTTCTTTTATTCTTGCGAGGTTATTCTCTATGCTCCTAACTTCTTTTTCTAAATCCGGTTCATTAGCAATTGAAAGGAAATAATCCTCTCCAAGTTCTCTTGCTTCTGCCCAGCTGTTCAGCATATGAAAATATTTTTTTGTATGTTCCTCAATTTCTTTTTCAAATCTATTCTCTTTTATCAAATTGAATCTATCTATTTTTTCCATTTGCAATAAGTTTGGTTCTGGAGAAGAAGTAACTGCAATTAATTCTTCTTCCTTTAATTTAATTCCAAATTTCTCAAGTTCTTTTTCAACTATTTCCTCTCCCCAGGGATCAAATGCATCAATACAACTGCAAATCTCCCATTCTTTAAACAACTCTTTTCCAATTTTTTGGGAAAGTTCAACTATTTTCGAATCTCTAAGTCTTTCAAAATCATTTGTTCTCTCGACCACCGCACCCTGAATGGTCGACCGACAAAACGAAGCGTCGTTTTGTGGTCCATTTAAACTGTTGTTTAAATCGGAGGAACAAAAGCTTTGAAAATTGCCCTTTTTTGCAATTTTCAAATCAGTATTTTCAATTAGTTTAATTGTTTCTTCAGATTTTTTCTTCCAGGAATTTCTTTTTTCTTGAATGTATTCTCCTTTCTTTTGCCATTCAATTACTTTTTTTGCTTGTTCAAGTTCAAAGTTTTTATCCAAATAACCAACATTATTTTTTCCTTCATAAGTTACAATTTCCTCTCCAACCATTATTTGTGCGCCTAAATACGGAAGATGGATGAACCAGGGAATAGCCATTGCTCCCTGCCTATACCATTGCTTATTCAGAATCGAACAAGTATCTCCGATCGTTGCTTTGGAATTGTTAGTACGGTTCTGAATAGCTCGATCCGACTTTTTTGGTTGGATCGGGATAGATTTTATTCGTTCAAGATCCATTAAATCTACTCCAATGTTTGTATATTTTGTCGTGACGATCACAATCCACAATAATTACCGTCTTTCTAGCTTCATCAATTCGATAAACTAAAACAAATGACTTTAGAATGTGTACTCTTCGAAACCCTGCCATGGGAAATCGCAATGGCTTGAAATGATCCGGATTTTCAAGTATTTGTTTTATTTTCGAATCAATTACAATTAGTTGTTGTTTATCCTTTTTGCTGAGTTTTTCAAATTGTTCATATACTTTTTTTTCAATTTCCAGGGAATACATTTACTCAATCCCAAATTCTTTTCTGAAGTTCTTTACTGCTATTCGTTTCTCGTTTTTAACAATTCCCTTAAGTTTTTTTACGTACTGCGGTTTCAATTCCGGTTCTAAAACATCTTCTTCGTATATTTGCGCAACAATATTTATTGCTTCAGATTTGTCCTTCAGACCGTACTTTGCTTTTATTATATTTAACACTCTGTTTGCGTGTTCTGTAATATTTATTACTGCATAAACCATATTAACACCGTATTAATACGGAATTAATACATATTATAATGCTTTCTATTCAATCACAATGCTCGGCTTCATTGGAATCGCATTAATTGCTTTTGGATGTTTGCCCTTCTCAGCCTCCATAATTACAAACTCGCATCCGAATTCCTTTTTGAAGAATCCCTTTCCGCTCACAAGAGCTGCAATTTCCTCTTTTTGCGTGAGTTTTAAACCTGGAAGCCCATGGACATTTCGTATAAGGTGCTTCAGCATTATTTGGATCTCTTCCATTCTTCTTCTAAGCTGAGGATCCTTTGCACATATGCTCATTACCTTATCAAAGTCCTTATACTCTCTGAGCATTGCATAAACTTTTGTCTTCCAAGGTGCTGCACAGTATATATGAACACGGGTTGGCTTGCGTCCAAGTAAGAATACTATTTTTTTCGTATCTGAGTCTACCTGTCGTATAAGGTCTTCCCCTAATTCAATTACTTCATCAATTTTTCCTTTCTCTGCTTTTGGAAACTTTTTCTCTGCAACAATTCCTTCTTCCATTAGAATTTCATTGAACTCTTCTGCATAATGAGGAAGTATTGGAGAAATAAGTACAATCCATTTCTTGAAGAAATTACGAAGGCTATTATTTCCTCCAGTTCTTTTTTCATACCAGCTCAAATCACTTACAACTGAGTAAAATAGTTCCTGCCCAATTGATCTAAGATCTAATTCTTCATAATATTTCTCTGCATTCAGAATCTTTTGGTTCAATCTGGATTCCAGCCATTTATCTATTCGTGAGTGGCCTCCGCTTTTTGCCCGCTCAATCAGCCCGCGCACATACTCAAGCTTATGCAGCATTCCCTCTGCAACACTCTGGCTGAAATTTGTATCCTGAGAAAGATCTGCTCCGGCAACAGTGGAAAACCTGACCACATCTGAACCGTATTTTCTAATTGCCTGCCTCAATGGAAGAATATTTCCCATGCTCTTGCTCATCTTTTTTCCATCCATGAGCACGAACCCATTGCTTACAATTTGCTTGGGCCATAATTCTTTTTCAAAAATTGCAACATGATTGAATATCAAGAATATTAAGTGGTTTTTAGTCAGATCCATTCCGCTGTGCCTGGAATCAAGAGGATACCAGTAAAGAAACTCTGCACGGAGTTTCTTCATCCTCTCATCTCCCTTTCCTTTTCCTAAGAATACAAAATCAAAAAATGCATCATTTATTTCGTGCGGATCAAATTCTCCTAATTTATGTGCAATTGTATAAAATGCCATATAGATTGTGGAATCTGAAAGCGGCTCAACAATCTTGCTCTCATCAAATGGGAATTTTGTTCCAAGACCGCTTGAACGTGCACATGGTTTTCTCTTCAGCCATTCAATCGTATGCTCGTATTCTTCACGAACCCTTTCAGGAATAATTCTCATTTTATTCAGGCAACTAACTGTCTTTTTCTTCCATTCCTCATTTCCATAATCAATGAACCATTGATCTTTTACAATATTTACTACTACCTCTTCTCCGCATCTGCAGAACACAGGCCCATTTGCAATTATATGAACAGCAATTCCATCATTCTCTTTAATCATTTTCTCTTTTATTTTTTCTTTTGCTTCCATTACAGGCATGCCGATATATCCCTTTACAAGCATTGCTCCTTCGTGTGCTTCTTTTTTATAAAGAATATTTGTAGCTTCTTCACATCTGATATCTGTCTGGTCTCTTACGCGCATATTCTCCACAAGTTCTTCAGTTGGAATCGCGTTCGGATCTTTTTCATTCGGAGTTTCAATTATTTTTATTATTTTCACTCTTCCAAGCCGATTAATATCCCTTAATGCAATATAATCAAAAGGCGCATGAGCAGGAACACTCATGACTACCCCTGTTCCTTCCCCTTCCTTTACAAAATTAGCCGGGAATACCGGGATGCTCTCTTTAGTTATTGGATTAATTGCCTCGAATTTCTTTTTTACGAAATATTCTCCGCTGAATTCCTTTTCAAAAACCAATCCAAGCTGTTCCTTAAGTTTTTCAAAGCATCTTTTTTCCATGTAATAAACTTCTCCGCTCTTTTTCTCCTCTTTCCTGCTTTTTCCCTTTCCTTTCTTTTCCTTGATTTTGCTTTTCTTATATTCTGCCTTCTTTTCCTCAGGCTCTTTCTCCCCTGCACGCCTTGCCCGGACATATCTTGCAAGCGGGTTTACCCAAAGATTAGTAACCCCAAAAATAGTTTCTGGCCTGTATGTGGTTGCAATGAAATCCCCATCCTTACTTTTGAATTTTATTCCAACTACTTCCTCAACTTCTGGATCAACATCCCCTTGCGTATCATGTGCACTCACTGCGTTATTATCCTTTGGGCACCATGCAAGCGGATAATTTCCTTTTATGATATATCCTTTTTCTTTTAATTTTCTAAACTGCCATTGAATAAATTTATTGAAATGCGTATCTGAGGAGTAGAATTTTCTCCTCCAATCAATTGAAAATCCAATCTCCTTCATCCCCTGCTCAATCTCATGAGAAAAATACATAACTAATTGAGTAGGATCAGTAAGTTTCTCTGCCTGGGCTCTGGGAATTCCATATATTTTCTCAAACACAGAAAGTACATTTTCATCCTTTTCTGCTATTCTCTTGGCCATTGCAATTATAGGGGTCCCAGTTACGTGGAAGCCCATAGGAAAGAGTACATTGTACCCCTTTAGCCTCAAGTACCTTGCATAAACATCTGTAATGGTATACGTTCTTCCGTGTCCTATATGCTGTGGAGAATTCGGATATGGAAATGCAGCTGTGAGATATTTTTTCTCGCCTTTTTTCTGCTCGCCCTCAAAGCATTTTCTGTTTTCCCAAACTTCCTGCCATTTTTTATCTATATTCAAAATCAACTTAGTTTCTCCGATTGATGACATATTTTTTACCTCAATAGTTTTGAATCCAGTGATCTGCTGATCTGATTGAAACTTGCTTCAATGGGCGTAGAGAATGTTAATTCATTTCAAAATTGGGTTTGATACTCCGCTGCTCCCGATTGTTCGACCGTTTGAAACAACAGTTTCAAAGGTCCATAGAACGTTGCGACGTTCTATCGGACGCATCGAACAATGGGCCTCATGAACGATTTGTCGTTCATGCTGTGCAGCGACCCAATTTTGAACAAGCTTTTTGGCTTTATGCCAAAAAGATGCCC
>CAYYPF010000058.1:0-7085 GCA_964473475.1 Microcaldota archaeon
AATTACTTGCGCCTACGATGACGAAGCTTTTGGATGGAAAAATTGTACAAGAACCAATGCCTCTTTTAGAAGGAGCAACAGATAAAGTAATTCAACTATTAGCATAATTATAAATAGATATTTTCTAATAATTATAATTGCCCCCATGGTATAGCTTGGATAGAATTAAATATATTTCTTTTATTATTATAGTGTGACAAGATTACTCTTGAATAATGAAAATCGGAAAATACTTTTTGATAAAACTAAAATATATTATGAAGTTAAAAACTTGAAGGAACTAGCTGAAAGAATAGGCGTCAAATATAAAACACTCAGAAAGTATAGTGATGGATCTTTAACTACTCCAATTAAAATCGTTCCGAAAGAAATCCTGAAATGTATTGAAATCAAAGAGATAAAGGAAGATAATTGGGGAGCTAAGAAAGGGGGAATTGCGGGTTTAAGAATAACAAGAAGGAAATATTCAGAAAAAGTACAGAAAGAATGGCGCCAGAAAGGGGGCAAGAAATGCAGGATTAAAATAGCAGATAGATTAAGAGAAATAAGAAAATATGACCCAGAAAAGTTCTATTTTTTATTATATGGAAAAAAACTTAAAAAAAATGCTGAAAAGTTATTTAATAAAAAAATATTTAGAAAAAAAGAAATAAAACTTGATAACAATAATGTTCTGTTTAGCAGAAATGATGAAAAAAGAGGGATAGTAATTCCAAAAATAATGACTCGGGAACTAGCAGAAGAAATTGGAATCCATGTTGGGGATGGAACACTTCCAAACAAAGAGTATTATTTCTCAGTTAGAGGAGGAATGGATGAAGAGGATTATTATACTGAATTTATACTACCACTTTACAAAAGAGTATATAATCTTGATTTGAAAGTACTAAAAAGAAGTCGTGCTTGTGGTTTTGAAATAAATTCAAAAGCGCTATATTTATTTAAAAATAAGACGCTAGGAATTGTAACTGGATGTAAAACCAATAGGGTAGAAATACCGAAACAGATAGTTTGTGGGGACAATAAAGAGATAATGCAGGCATTCGTTAGAGGTGTATTTGACACAGACGGATGTTTTTATGGAGCAAAAAAGGGAAAATATCCTGTTATATCTCTCTCAATAAAATCAAAAAAAGCAATTGTACAGATATATAAAATATTAAAAAAACTTGGATTCTGTCCTTATTTGCATATTGAGGAATATTCGATTTATTTGAATGGACCGATGAGATTTATAAAATGGATGAGAGAAATAGGAACAAATAATCCAAAACATAAGAGAAGAATAGAGAAAATTAAAGCGAAGCTCCCGTGGTCCAATCTGGATAGATTATTTGCAGAAGCAAAAGATTCCAGTAAAGATGTTGGTTTGCGGAACCAATGATCCGAGTTCAAATCTTGGCGGGAGCGTTTTAGTTCTTTCCACATACATATATTTAAAAACACTTTCTAGGAAAACAAATATATGCAAAAAGGGAGATTGAGAGTATTCTATACACCTACTGATACTAATTGTGCAGTTGTAAGAAAATTAAAAAAATCTCCTAGGCTAGTAATGTGTGAATTCTTACCATTAGATGAGAAATATCATAGAAGAACAAGGCAACTAGGAGAGATAGAAGGAAGGGCTGCACTTATTCTTGGAGATGGTTTTCATCATCACGAATCTTTCTACTTTACGCATGGAGTAGAAGAAGACAGAATTAAACTGAAGATAAATGTAGACGCGCACAGTGATTATGATGGAACAAAACGTGGCAATACCCCGGGATTCTCAGATCATATGTTTGTAACTGAAAAAAGAGGAGTTAAGGTAGTTTTTCCTGATTGTTTCGATACACAAGAATGTGTTGTACAGGGCGTAAAACAAGGGATTGAGAAAAGTGATGGGGAAATAGCACTAACAGTGGATCTGGATGGCGTAGCTGGGATGCTCATAGCAACCATGGAATGGTTTCAGGAAAGAAACCCTAAACCAGCAGAAATTGTAAGGATGATGCGCACTTTAGGTAACAGACTATACCGATTCGATATCTGCGGACTTAATGAAGAACTGCTAAAAGAATTGAGATTAGTAAAAATAGAACTGGGGTATGTCCCATCTAAAACTGAAATGGAATTACTGCTTTATGATTATGCTCCAGAACGTATTCCTGAGTATTGGAGAGGAAGAAGAACTGAAACATTAAATAGGGTTGGAACATATGCAACAGACTCTATTGTAGATATGTTAGAAGCATTTGCTCAGGTGAATGGATATGAAGCTTAGAGTACTTTTTGTTCAAAACACGACAAATGATCAACTTGTAAAAAAATTCAGAGCAATGCCTAGATTTCGATCTTTAGAGTTCATTCCATTAGTAGGAGAAGATAAAAAAGTAAGAGCTCAACTAGAACAAACTAGCGGTCCGGTAGTACTCATTTGGGGAAGCGGAGAGCAACATGACTTATCTTATCATCTTACAAAAAAAGGAATCTGGCTGAAAGTAAATCTCGATCTTCATTCAGATACTGGTTTTACGGAATTGAATTATTGGCCTTCACATCTAAGAGACCCTTCTCCATTATACGCAAACCATATGAAGAGAACAAAGGATGATGGTGTAGAAATAATAACCCCTAATACCTTTGACAGTTTCGCATCTAGATTTCGATGGCTGAAAGTACTTGGATACGCAGAAAGAAAAGGAGCATTTTATGGTCCTGACCAAATTGGAGTAACAATAGATTGTGATGTGCTTCCTTGTTTTCCAGTACAAGAAGTTTGGATTAAGGACACTGGACTGTTTGTAACTGAAATAATTGCTCTTATATTGTCTTTAGAAAATAGAATTGGTAAATTAGATATTGGAGGTATGCTAAATAATATTCCAGAATTTAGATTAATTGAAGATATTGAAAAACCAACATTTGAGGAAACATTAGCATTTGTAAGAAAATTTGATAATATTGCAAGGGATTCTTCTCCAGAAGTTAGTCAGGAACTAATAGATAAAGTTTGTTCGTATGCAACTATGGCATATGTGAGAGTTCTAGAAGCATTTGCTCAGGTGAATGGATATGACGCTTAGAGTATTCTATTCCCCTATTCAAACCAATAGAATAATTGTAAGTAAATTGCAAACGCTTACTAGATTCCAATCCTGCGAGTTTATTCCTTTAGCAGAAGATCAGTTTGAAAGAAGAAAACAACTGAAAAATATTCGCGGAAGAGGAGTTTATTTGTGGGGAGATGGAGAATCCCATCATGAGTCGTATTATTTTACAAAATTAAGAAGTATGAAATTGAAAATAAATGTTGACTATCACACAGATTACTATGGAACGAAAGAGGAGTTGAGTTGCGGAAACCATATGCTTTGGAGCAAAGAAAGGGGGAAAAAAATCATTGTTCCAGAATCAAGAGTTAGCAGAACAAAAAAGCCAGAAAGCTACTTAAGATTAATGATGGAGCTTGCAAAGAAAGTTGGCTTGGATTATTTTGAAGGGGAAGTTGCACTTACAATAGATTTAGACGGAATAACTGGAATGCCTGTACTTTCAAAATGGCTGGCAAGTATGGGAACTATTGATTACAAAGAAATTGTTGAGCTAATAAAAACATTGGATTGCAGAATATTTAGATTGGATATTGGAGGAATTATTGAGAACTTACCTGAGTTTGAGTTAAGAGAACTTCCAAGTGAAACCGTATTAACTAAAGAAAATTTAATACCATTTTATTTTGAATTAAATCCTGAATTCGGGCTAGGTTCAGCAATTCCAAAAGAGCAATTAGTCTCAATTGTAGGATCTTATGTTGTAAGAGCTTATGCAGAAATTTTGGAAACGTTCTTACAGATCCATGAAGCTACTTTAGGAATTCAAAGTACTGAGAGGTCTGTGCATGCATAAACTAAGAGTACATTATGTTCCCAATCAAACACATAGAGTTCTAGTTGCAAAACTAGAGAGAGTTCCAAAAATAAAAGGAGCATGTATTTTTGTTCCACTTGCAGAAGAATGGTATAAAAGAAAACCTCAATTAGAAGAAATGGCTAGATCAGGAGCAAGAAAAGTTTTCCTTTGGGGAGATGGGAAAAGACATCATGAATCCTATTGGTTTACCAGAGAAAGCGGAATTAAAGTAAAAATAAATGTGGATTACCATGATGATGCTAGAGCTAGAAAACCAGCAGATTTTGGAAGCCATATGTTTTATACAAAAAATGATGGAGTAAAGATATTCACCCCTGTTCCAATAGAATCATTCTCTGAACTTGCTCCTAACAAGCATCCAACAAGGATGGAAAAATTTCTTGCAAAAGCTAAAGGAGAAGGAATAAAATTTGGAACAAATGAGGTTGCACTAACTATTGATTTAGATGGAGTAATTGGACTTCCAGTATTAGAAGATTGGATATACCATGATGGTTTGCTTCCAGAACAAGTTGTTGAGTTAGTAAGAAATCTTGGAACAAGAATATTTAGGTTGGATATTGGGGGACTATACCAAACCAATTAAATCATGCATATCAACTATTGGTTTGGATCTACCAAAACAACCTAGATGTAGCCCCTATCAATTAAGATGCGGCACTTAGTTGTTTTGGTATAGTAGAAAATATGCCTGAGTTTGATCCAGTACAAGTAGATAGAATTCCAAAGCCATTTGAGGTTATGCAATATTTGTATGCAATTCAAAAAGAATCTACTGATCCAAAAGATAAAACTCTAAATCAACATGACCGAAGAGACCCCGCAGCAAGCTGCGCGGTATACCTCATTCGGTCATGACTTTCAAAAACTGGTCGCTGCAAGCAGCGGGGTATCAAACCCAGTTTTTGAAATGATTTTGTGAGTTCGTATACTCTAAGTGCGTATGTAAAAATTCTAGAAGCATATTCAGAATCAACCAAGTAATCGTGATTACTATATGGTTTTACCCAATTGATTCTGAATAGATTGATCCGTCTTGAAGTTCAAAGAACTTCGAGAGCTAGTGACCGAAGGTCACTGGAACTTTTTGGTTGGATCAGGATATGTGGATGCAATTAGAGAAAATTAGAGCGGATCCTCTTCTGTTTTATACTCACTTTCAATAGTTTTTCTAATTATTTTTACCTTTTTCTCTCCAATTTTTTCAACCTTAAGCAAATCTTCTTCTTTTGCATTTATAAAAGCCTCAAGAGAGTGGAATTCTTCTAGAAGAGATTTTGCAAGCTTAGGCCCAACCATTGGAAAGGATTCTACAATTGATCTTTGAGTTTGAGAAAGATTGTAGGTTTTTCTTTTTGAGAGAATTGAAAATGGAATCTTTCTTGCAAGCTGTTCGTGCTTAGCAATTGAATAAACTAATTCAGAGGTTGATTCTTGGTTCCTAGTGAAAAATACTCCAACCTGAAAATCAGTAATGAGAGAAGCATATGCACCCATTAGTGCTTCCCGAGAAATTATTGATTCTGAATTTTCTCCTTCAATAATTATGATCACGTTCTTATAATTCTCTTTCAAACTACTTAATTGCAGAAATAATCTCTTATCAATTATAGAGGATTCAAAATCCCTTCTGGTTTTTCTTTCAATTACTGTTTGTTCAGAGCATACAAAGTCTCCAAGGTCTAATCTCTTAATCTCTGCTTCTGCACCTAAGGATTCCAGAATTTCCTTAAAAGAATGATCCTCACGGTCATCAATTACTATCTTAGCCTTGTCCATCAAACCCACAATTTAAAGAGGAAAAAATTACAATTCTAATTTTCTCATGAATGCTTCAATCTCATCTGATCTGATTGCGCATCCAGAATATTTTAATCCAAAAAGTCCAGCTTCAAGCATTGGTTTTTTCAAATCCTTAAGATCATTCATCATTCCATTTTCATATGCAAGTATAAGCAATTCTGTGCTTCTTATAATTCCAAGATTTGCAAACATTTCCTGGAAAGTTAGTAAGTTCTTTTTATTGAGCATTACATTTACCTTAAATTCTTCCTCTAAGTGCACCTTATACTTAAAAGGAGCTTCAATAAGAATTCTTGTTGTCCGCTCATCCATTAGGAGATTATTAATTCCTAGTTCCTTTGAGAGTGCAAGGAGTTCTGTTTCTCCTTTATGTGCAATCCTCAAACCCTGGCCTTTTACAAAAAATACTTTATTTGCCATTTCTTCCAGAGTTTGCGTCCTTTCTCCGACATCTGCATCTATTTTGATGATTACTCTATTTTGGATTGCTTCTTTTATTCTAAGTGCAGAAAGTGTATGCTCTCTTGATTTTGATTCCAGGGGCCTTGTTACACATTCATATTCTACAGTTGGAGAGATAATAAAATCAACATTGAATCTGTGATGTAAAAAATTAAGAACTCCTGTAAAGCAAGACGCGGTTAGGGATATTAGTGCACTGGAATCACAGAGAATTTCCTTTCGTTTCATTCTAAAACCATCTTTCTTGCAAGCTTAATTCTTTCAAAGATATCCTTTTCTTCCCTTAATCGCTCGAACATAACTGTTTTTCCAGAGTAATTTAAAATGTCCTGTTTTTCTATTCCAGTAAGCTCTGAACATAAAGAGAGTGAAAGTCCTTGTGCATACATGGTTGCTGCGGATTTTAATCTGCCTTTCTTTATTAGGCTTGTAACATATCTGGGATCTTCCTTTTCCAGAGCAGTTATTTCTTTCTCTAATAATGCTACCACGTGATTCCATTTATCTAAATCAGCATAAGCAAGATCAACTACATTGTGTAATGCTCTTTCTATTGAATCTGTAATTGGTTTGTATTCCTTTGCCAGGAATCTGGGTTTAGAAACTATTTTAGAAAGAACATACGCATAAACTGCGAGGTCAAATAATTCTTTTTTAAAAGAGAGAACTGCTGCTTTCAAAATATGGTCATTTAGTTTTCTTAGACGTTTTTGGTTCCTATGTTGAAATGCTTTATATAATTCAAAACAGAAATTGGCTTTTTCATTCATAATAAAAACTCAGGGGGATAAGCTTATAAATGTATCATGATTATATCATGATTGTTCTGTGATTATATCAGAACAGCATCATGAGGAACTGTTGTTCCTATCTGCCAAAATTTCTTTTTTTGAAATTTTGAC
>CAYYPF010000059.1:0-7081 GCA_964473475.1 Microcaldota archaeon
TGGATCTTCAGCAAATGCTGGAGAGATAGTGAACAGCAGTTCACTAGAACTTTTTTAGTTGTCTCGAGATATGGGTCAACTGAAGCTAGGTTCAGTAAACTTCAATTTTACTGAACTTATATAAATCTTTCGGAGCATTATTTTTTTATGTACTTTACGTTGGAACCAAAAAAAGAGAAGAAAGATTTTTTTAATTACAACTATGAATACGGGGAGCTAAAAAAAGCCCTTCATGACGGAGAACATATTGTTGCGATAATTGGGGTTAGAAGAGTAGGCAAGACCAGCCTGCTCAATATTGTATACAATGAAATAAAACAAATTAAAGTATGGATAGATGGAAGGATAATTAATGACCCAAAAAGAGAAATCTTTTCTGCAATATACGAAGTAGCAAAATCAGGTAAATCGAAGATTTTCGGAAAAATTGATAGTCTTAACATATCTGCATTTGGTTTTGGGATGGATGTCAAGGTCGGACCACAAAGCACTCTTGAAATGGAACGCAAGATTTCTTCTGCAGGATCTATTAAGGTATTCATAGATGAGGCACAGCGTATGGATCCATTGAAACTGGCGGATATTTTATCGTATTTTTATGATAGAGTCCCAAATGTTTCTTTTATTATATCTGGGAGTGAGCTCGGATTAGTAGAAGAGATACTAGGGGAATATGATGCTGAACACCCTCTTTATGGCAGGCATATTGTAAAAATTAGAATGGAACGATTAGATAAAAATAATGCAATGGATTTTCTCATGGGCGGATTTTCACAAACAGATACCAAAATAAGAGCAGCGGAAATAAATGAAGCAATTAAAGAATTGGACGGTTTGATCGGATGGCTTACATTATTTGGGCACGAACGTGGGGTCTTAAAAAATAGGGATGCTTTGAACAAAACTATAGAGATTGCAAAATCAATAGCAGGTTCTGAACTCGTGCATTTTCTTAAAAAATCGAAAAACAGGAAGATATACCTGGCAATACTTCACAATGCTCACGGAATTAGATGGACAGAACTTAGATTAGTGTGTGGAAGGGAGTTGGAAAAACTTCCAAATCCGAGTGTCTTTTCATTTGCTCTGGAACGCCTTGCTACGTATTCATTTATAGAAAAAATAAATGATAAATATTACGTGGCTGATCCATTGACATTCAAGGCATCTTTATCAGTACACTAGAAAATAAAAAATAAACAACTGAAGCTGGGTTCAGTAAAATGGACATTTACTGAACTTATATAAATGAGATAACCATGATACTTGAAGAAAAACTCTCAAAATTTGGTTCAATTCTGGGTTTAGAACGAATAGAAAAATTGCTTGAAAAATGGGGAAATCCTCAAAACAAGATGAAAGTAATACTTGTAGCTGGAACAAATGGAAAAGGTTCTACTACTGCGTACCTTGCCTCAATTCTTCAGGAAGCAGGATTTAAGGTTGGAAGCTATTTCTCTCCGCATTTGAAAAAATATAATGAACGGATAAAAATTAATGGAAAAAAAATAAGCGATCAGGATTTGGAAGAGTATTCTCAGGAAATAATGGAATATGTTCACAAAGGAAATACAATTACATTATTCGAAGCGCTTACTGCAATTGCATACAGGTATTTTGCAGAAAATAAAGTTGAGTATGCGATTATGGAAGCAGGAATGGGCGGAAGATTTGATGCAACAAATATTGCAAAGGAAGAAATTGCAATAATTACAAATATTGGATTAGAGCACACTGAATATTTAGGAGAAACTGAGGAAAAAATTGCATTTGAAAAAGCAGGAATAATCAAGCAAGGAATTGTAATTACGAGTGTGGAAGGAAAAGCCCTGGAGGTAATAAAAAAAGAAGCTGAACGAGGAAAAGGACTGTTTGTTCTGGAAAACGAGTTTAAAGTAAAAAACATTCTTGCAACTGAGAATGGAACTACATTTGATTATTCAGGAAAAAAGAATTATGAGAAAATTGAACTTATTATGCTTGGAGAATATCAGGCTAAGAATGCAGCACTTGCAATTAGAGCTGCAGAAGAATTAGGAATTAAAGAAAAATATATTAGAAGCGGATTAAAAAAATCGAAAATAAATGGGAGAATGAAAATTTTATCTCAAAAACCCGAGACCTCCAAGACCCGAGACCCAGGACCAGTAGTTTTGGTTGATGGGGCTCATAATTTGCATGGAGTAAATGAATTAGTTAAAAATTTGAAATTATTCGATTATGAGGAGTTAATACTTGTATTCGGAGTAATGAAAGATAAGAATTGGAAGGAAATGATTCTCCAGGTGGGTAAAAAAGCAAATAAAATTATTCTGAATAAGACTAAAACCCAAGAGGAGCGTGTTCTTGAACCAGAAGAAATAAGGAAGTTTTTAGAAGAGAACAGATTCAATGGGGAAATAAAAATAATATTGGATGTAAAAGATTCTATAAAGTATGCAAAAACAATTGCAAATCAAAGAGATCTTATTCTTGTATGTGGAAGCATCTATATGATTGGAGAGGTTTAGAACTCTCTTTGTTTATTGAATTAATTGCTAAAATGATTTATTTCCTATATTTTGTGTGAAACGATCCAGCGATATAAATAATGCATAATCCTCAGGTTTGTCGCTTGCAAGTGCATGTACCTTAACCTTATTCAGCACTTCTATGGCCTTAAATTTGCTTTCTGCTGGAATAGTCATCTCGCCAGAAGTCATGGAATTCTTCAGCTTCCTGGCCATTTCAAGAACACCAGATCTAATAACTTCGCTGTGATGCGCTTTCTTTGTAGATGCATCAAGAACAGAGACCATATACTCAAACTCTTCCAAAGAAGCAATATCTTTTTTAACATTTCCAATTAAGTTATTTATAAAACCAAGCATTCTTCCACCCCTTATGAGTATCAGATGTGGAGTATTAATATATTTCTTCAGAATTTGTGTGAAAAACAACAATAAATTTAAAAATAGATGTGGATATTAACAATAAAAAGGGAAAAACTGGTAAAAAATATGAATGCTGAAGAATTTGATGACTTAGATATTGGGATATTGAGAGAATTGAGAATTAATTGCAAAATGCCAATGAGAAGGCTTGCTGAGAAACTAAAATCCCATCCAAACACTATAATGCAAAGAATAAAAATACTTGAAAAAAAAGGAGTAATAACAGGATATAAAGCAACAATAGATTACAAAAAAGCAGGTTATGATTGCAATGTAATAGTCTTAATTAAGATAACTAAAGAATCAAGAAGAGACTGGAAGTTGCTTGAGAATTTAAGACATTTCAGTGAAATAAGAAATGTATATGCTATAACTGGAGAGCATGACTTGATGGTGATTGCACAAACAAAAAGTAATGATGACTTAAGAGAATTATTAAAAAAAATAGATAAACTGCCGTTTGTAGAGCGAACAGAGACCCATAGTATACTAGATGAAATTAAATCAGGATATGAATTCAATCCGCTTGAGAACTATCCAAATACTAGATAACTACGAGTGAATAGCGTGGCCGTTTCCATTACGTTGGAACGATCTAGTTTTTGGATCTAATTTTTCTGAACCTATAATGGCTATTCTATGTCCATTATCATTACCAATTGGGTAAGAATCAGTTACCCCAGGAATTTGTTTAAGCAGACCGTCAGTAGTCCTATAAAGTTCAGTCTCAGTATCTTCTCTAGTAGTTGGATGGAATAATGCTCTGAAAAAGATTTCTACTAAAATATCTGTTTGTTCACAAATAGTAAATCTAGGTTGAGTCTCACCTGCAACTAGGACTACACCACCAATAGCAGTATTATTACAGCAGTGCATAATCGCTCGTCTCTTAGCTGTCCAACCCCTCATAACATCAAGAACCTGGAAAAGCATTTCGATATCTGCAAGCGGTAATGAACCATCTTTATTACCTTTAAAGGGAGAATGGAAATCACTACCAGTGTCAATAATATTATGGCTAGTTACTGGCAGAATAGTAACTCTTTGTAAATCAGATAATTGTGAAACTGCTTTTTTTAAGGCCTGGTCTGCTAGTTTAACTGAGACTTCTGATAAATCATTAAATGCAACTTCAAACTGAACACCTGGTAAAGCCCTCATTAATCGCATAATAAACTCAACTGTTAGATCGCCAGGACCAACTGCAACATCTTGAATTCTGACTACTTTTCTCTTTCCATCAGCAAGTAATTCTTTTAATCTATCAACAATCTTTGGTTCGAATTTTGCTAATAGTTCAAGCGCAGCTTTAGTGTGCTCATCCATCTCAGCACTATACTTTCCTTCAGAAGCCCAATAATCAAAAAGGTATTTAACTATCAATGGAACTTTTTCTTTTGGAAGTTTAATAAGTTCTTGAACAAAATGCCTTATCCCGTGTACTTGTGAGACCCTGTCAACAACAGGATAATTATCAAGAGCTACTGATCCCCCCTCTAGATATAAATTCCTAAATTTTTGTAGTAGATAAAGCTCAACTTCGCTAGTATTGATTCCTAGTTCTTTAAACTTTTTTGCCATTGTTGTGAATCTGGATACGGCCGAAGTTTTTGGTATATGTGCAGTACTACGTTTGGCATGACATCTTTGCATAATAATAGATTATTCAAAGAAACATTTAAAAAGTGTAGTTATATGGAAAATATTGAAGATATTAGTAGTTTACCTTCTCTCTCCATATTCAGCAAGGAATTCTTTAAATTCTCCCATAATATCCTTAGTAATTGAAGGCCTTCTCTTCTTTATTACCTCGATTACAATCTCATCTGAAGGCTTAGGCTCTTTTCCAGAAAGCTTATCCCTAAGCAAAATCATTTTCAGTTCCTGGCAAACTGAGGCAATGTCTGCTCCACTAAATCCGTCAGTAATTGAGGCAAAGGAAGCTGGATTTAATTTTTCTGCAAATTCCCCTAAATTAATTTTGAATATTTCCTCTCTAGCTTTCTCATCAGGAGGGCCGATGTAAAATATTTTATCAAATCTTCCTGGCCTTAGAATCGCAGAATCAAGCATTGAAGGCTTATTTGTTGCTGCGACGACTACTACACCAGAAGTAGATTTCATTCCATCCATTTCATTTAGTAATTGGCCTACGAGCTCAGAAGGAGAATAAGATCTGGAAGGAGCAATACTTTCAATTTCATCAATGAATAGAATTGAGGGGGTATTTTCCCTTGCCCTGTTGAAACTTTCACGTAAAACTGTTACTGCATTTCCAAACCCTTTTTTCATAAGTTCTGCTCCACTCAAAAATACGAATGAAGATTTTAATTCATTTGAAGCTGCTTTTACAATTAAAGTTTTACCTGTACCTGGAGGGCCGAAAAGAAGAAGCCCTTTTGTAGGCTTAACCTTGAATTTCTTTATAAGATCCTCGTGTAAAAGTGGCAGTTCAATTGCTTCAAGAAGTGCTTTTTTCACATCATTTAAGCCTGCAACATCATCCCATTTAACTGATTTTTCTTTTTCTTCCTCTTTCAGCTCAACTTTTCCAACCCTTCTTTCAAAGTCTAATTGGAATTGCTCAAAGCTATCTATTGCAGCAAGGGAAACACTGGGCTTTAATTTTTTCACTACTCCCAAAAGGTGAGCATGTGTAATTGGAACTACCTTTCCTTTTTGAGAAGCTTCTCTTGCAGCAATTCTTATTGCCTCTGAAACTGCATTCTTTATATCTGCACCAGAAAATCTTTCAGTTTTCTTTGCAAGCTCATTATAATTAATATCTTCAGCTATTGGAAGCCCTTTTTTCTTTAGGTGAACTTCGAATATTTTTTTTCTTCCTTCTAAATCTGGAAGAGACATATAAATAATTTTATCAAATCTGCCTGGCCTCAATAATGCAGGATCTAATTTATTCGGGACATTTGTTGCACCAACAGTAATTACAGTTTTTCCGGTTTTGAATCCATCTAATTCCTGAAGAAATGCGGAGAGAATCCTTGGACCAACCTCATCTGTTCCAAATTCCTCTCGTTTCTTTCCAACAGAATCAATTTCATCAAAGAATAAAATGCAAGGTGCATTCTTTCTGGCTGTATCGAATATTTCCATAATATTTTTTTCGCTATTATGTGCAAAAATTCCTCCAAACCCAGCTACAAAGTTCTGGCAGGGATCTACTGAAATATCATAAACAAATTCCTCATCTTCAACTCGTTTAATCTCTTCAACACGATCTAAGTAAACATCGCCTTCCGCATGCTTCAAAAATTTTAAATCTTTATTCCCATTTGCAGTCCACAATCTAAAAAATTCTTCTTCACTCAGATCTCTTCCATCTACGAAATCAATTCTCTTTGGAACTGCAATATGCGAAACACCAGGAACAAGTTCCGAAGTTTTTATTTCCTTAATCCGGATACCGTCATAAGTAAATAATGAGTGATAATCAGTAACACGAATTTTCCTCCCTGTTCTGGTTCTAACTTCATAAATTGAAGAGGTACATTTGTGTTTTATGTAATTCTTTATTTTTGAGAAATTTACCTTCCCGCTTGAATTGAAACTCAAAACTTTTACCTTTTGTTTCCCTTCTACGATTTTTCCTATCTTCTCAAATCTGATTTTTCCATTATGGCCTTTTACAATCAATTCTTCATTGAATGGAAGGCTCTCTCCGTACCATTTTGAGAGTATATCCGCAGATTTTATATAATAGAATCCGTATTTAATATCCTTTGCAAGCGCCCTCATGAGCATTGTTTTACCTGTACCTGGAGGGCCGAATAAAAGAATTCCAGAGGGCGGCTTAAGCCCATACGTATATGCAAGTTCCTTATTTTCCAATGGAACTAAAATTGATTCTGTAAGCTCGTGCTTTACGTCTTCATAATTTCCAACATCTGAAAGGGATTCTGCGCCTTTTGAGAAAGAGAGGTCTTCGATTCCGAATTTTCCGAACTTCTTTGCTTTTTCGCTTCGTTTTATGTGGCTCTCTCTGGAAAAGGAAATATGGCTTTGCTCAAGTGCTCCGATTATAAGAACTGAAAGTGCAACGTATACGACCATTCCAAAATCAAATGGGTAATTAAAAGATTGAGAGAGAAAATAAGAAATAAGTGGGACGAAGAATAGGAAAATACTGG